>NZ_JBHXTG010000010.1:0-124297 GCF_042677465.1 Kitasatospora sp. NPDC127111 | reverse complement strand
GGGGGGTGTGGTGTTCCCACAACCAGGTGCCCCCCCCCGCGCCCCCCCGGGGGGGGTCCGCCGGCCGGGGGGCGACGCACCACGGCGCAAGTCTCCATCACCGCTACAGCGGCGACGCCAGCTCCCGGTTTCGCGCGTCTCGCCTACAGCCCTCACGAGGCTCCCCGAGGCGAGGCCGGGGGCTCGGCTTGGGTCGGCGGCATTGCCCAGCCCACCCGTCACCGCAGAGGTCTTCTTGCCCCACCCCAACGCCCGGCTGACCGTCCACGGCAGACGGCTCCTCGTCGACCGAGTCCGAGCCGGCAGGCCCGTCGCCCACGTGGTCGACGAGATGGGCGTTTCCCGCGCAACAGCCCACCAGTGGGTCCGCCGCTGGAAAGCCGAAGGCGACGCCGGACTGTACGACCTCTCCAGTCGGCCACGGACAACTCCCCATCGCACCACCGCCGATACCGAGCCCCGCATCTGCGAGCTGCGGCGGGAGTGAAAAAATGTCGCCGAGAAGTGGCAGCGCTTGGGTCGTGTCGCCCCGGTCGAAGTCGGTGGAACAGTGCGCCGGGCATGGACCATGATCTGCCCATGGAACGAGTTATTGATCTTGATGAGGCGGCTGCAGAAGTAGCTGATCGGGCGCCGGGGTGGCGGGCTAGTGATCTGACAGTGGGCCGGGTGACCTGGCGCGATGAAGCTGCTCCCTGGCCTCAGCGACTTGAGACGGACAGGTCGGTGGTGAACGATCCAGACTCCGTCGGTGTGCTCATCTCGGGTCCGGCGGAGGCTGAGCTGTCGGTTGTGCTCTTCCGTGGGGGCTGGGCCGACGTCGACTTCGTCGCCAGGATGGACGACGCTGGCGCTCTTCCGGCTTCGGACATCGCTTCAGCTCGGGAGTTCGGCGTCCAGCTCGACGGCTGGGTGGCCCGTGTGTTCGGTCAGTCCTCCGGATCGGACGAACCGAACCTGTGACGGGGTCTTCCTCGGCACCTGTCGGCTGCAGCCGAGGAAGACCCTGATGCGATCCTCAGCCAGCAGCTGCCGCTTTCTGTTCGGACCGAACCCGGTGTTGACGGGTCAGCGGGCGAGGGAGACGGCGAAGGGCGTGAAGCCGTGTCGGCGCAGGACGGGGGGAACCACGAGGATCATGGCCTCGGTGGCGCGGGCTGTGGTGATGCCGCCGAGGTCCTCGATCCAAGCGGGCTTCCAGCCCAGGTCACCGAGCAGGCCGGTGACGGTCTTCTTCGCGTTGTGGTCGTCGCCGGAGAGGTAGGCGGTCGGTGGGGTGGTCAGGGTTTCGGGAGCGGTCATGACCATGAACAGCATGGTGTTGAGGGTCTTGACCACGCGGGTGTCGGGGAGGGCGGCCTGGAGTTGCTCGGCGAGGCTGCTGCCCGGGTAGCACAGGTCGCCGGGCAGGCCGTCGTCGGCGTCGCGGGTGGCGTTGGAGACGTCGACGAGGAGTTTTCCGGAGAGCTCGGCGCGCAGGGCGGTCAGGCGTTCCAGGGCGGTGTCGCCGGGCGTCGCGTTGATCACGATGTCGGCGGTGCGGGCGGTGGTGCGCTGGTCGGCGACGGCGATCCGCGGGGCGGTGCCGGTGGCGGGTGCCGCGCTCTGTTCCGGGTTCCGGACACCGAGGGTGACACGGTGTCCGGCCGCGGAGAGCTTGCCGGCGAGGTTGGCGCCGACGCGGCCGGCGCCCAGGATTCCGATGCTGGTCATGCGGTGGTGCTCCTTGCGGGATCGGGGTGGGTGGAGGGCGGGTGGAGGGCAGGTGCTCGGTCAGGCGACCGTCAGGCGATCGGCGACAGGACGTCGAGGGCGGCGGCGTGAACGCCGGGGGCGGCGGCCAGGAAGTCGCGGCTGCCCGTGTTCCACGGCTCGCCCGCCAGGTCGGTGACGGTGCCTCCGGCCTCGCGGACCAGCAGGGCGCCGGCGACCAGCCCGGAGCGGACGTCGGAGAACTGCCAGAAGGCGTCCGTGCGTCCGGCGGCGACGTGGATGAGCTGCATCGTGGCGGGAACGGACACGCGCACGACCAGGCCGTGGATGAGCATGGCGGTGACGGAGTCGCCGATCCGCCGGAAGGTGCGCTCGTCCTCGCCGGGCCTGGCCTGGCCGGTGCCGACGAGCGCGGCGCCCAGGTCGGTCTTGGCGGACACCTTCAGGGGCCGGTCGTTGAGGCGGGCGCCGCCGCCGGCGACGGCGGTGTAGGTGTCGCCGGTCAGCGGCAGGTGGACGACGGTGAGCACCGGCTGGTTGTCGCGGACCAGGGTGGCGGTCACGGCCCAGTCCTCCATGCCGTGGACGTGGTTGATGTTGCCCTCGGCGGGGTCGACGACCCACCACTCCCCCGGCGGGAGCGCACCGCCGGCGAGCTCGTCCTCGGCCCACCGCGATCCGGGCCGGGCCCGCAGCAGCGGCTCCCGCAGCACCGCCAGCACCGCGTCGTCGTTGGCGTGGATCTCGGCGACGACCTCCTCCAGGCTCACGCCCCGGGCGTGCGCGGTGTGGCGCTCGCGCAGCGTGAGGCCGGCGGTCCTCACCGCCGCGGTCACCTCCGGCACGAGCGTCGTGTCGGCGGCGAAAGACATGGCTGTGCTCATGGCGGGCTCCCTGGGTTCGATGTGTGCCGGCGGATCGTCTCGCGCCTGCACTTCGAAGGTAGGGGCCGCGATCGTTAACAACAAGTGCATGCTATTCACTTGTAGAGTTACTGGCATGCACTTGGATTTGAACCTGCTCACGGCCCTGGACGCCCTGCTGGAAGAGGGCAGCGTCGCCGGCGCCGCGGCACGCCTCCACGTCACCGCACCGGCGATGAGCCGCTCCCTGGGCCGCATCCGCAAGGCCACCGGCGACCAGATCCTGGTCCGCACCGGTCGCAGCATGGTCCCCACCACCCGCGCACTGGCCATGCGCGCCCAGGTGCACGCCCTCGTCCAGCAGGCCCACCACCTCCTCTCCGCGCGGCAGGAACTCGACCTGACGGCTCTCGACCGGGTGTTCACCGTGCGCTGGCACGACGCCCTGACCGCCGCCTGCGGCACCGCCCTGATCACCGCCGTCCACCGCCAGGCCCCCGGCGTCCGGCTGCGCCTGTCCGCCGAACCCGGCACCGACGACGCCGACCTGCGCCGGGGCGAGGTCGACCTCGAATCGAGCTCCAGCGCCCCCACGCTCCCCGACATCCGCCACCGCCTCGTCGGCAGCGACCGCCTGGTCGTCGCCGTCCGACCAGGCCACCCCCTCACCGAGGGCCCGCTGAGCATCGAGCGCTTCGCGGCGGCCGAACACGTCACCGTGTCGCGGCGCGCACGCCTGCGCGATCCCATCGACGACGCCCTGACCACCCACGCCCTCGAGCGACGCGTCGTCGCCGCCGGACCCACCGCCGCGTTCGCACTGCAACTCGCCCTGGACACCGACCTGGTCGTCACCCTCCCCGACGCGGTCACCCGCACGGCCCGGGAACACCTCGGCCTGATCACCCTGCCGTCGCCGCTCCCGCTGCCCGAGATCCCCCTGTACCTGCTGTGGCACCAGCGCTACGACGACGACCGCGCCCACACCTGGCTACGCGACACGGCCACCGAAACCGTCCAGGCGCTGTTCGCACCCCCGACCACCCCCCAACAGCCCCTCACCAGCCGCACCGGGCAGTGACGGACACCGCCGGGCGAAGGCCCGCGGCGGCCCAATCCGACGACTCCCCCGGCGCCGCCGGCCGCTCGCCCTGCCCTTACTCCCTCGCCCTCGGCCAGCTTGGCCGCGGCGGTGAGCTGGGGCCCGCCCTGCGCGTGCCGGGCTCCACCCCGACAGAGCCACCCGCGTCGGCTGGCCGGTTCTTTGGTGGGCCAGCACGGCACGGCACGGCACGACGCCGCGGAGCGCCGACCCGGGCGCGCCCCGGAACAGCGGTGGGATCGTTCCCGGATTGGCGTCCGAGCCCCGGGCGGCCGAGAATCTCCCGAATCACCCGTCACAGTACGGACGGCCGCGGCGGGCGGGCAATGAAATGAGAGAGGTGCCCAGGTGGGGAAGGACCGGTTGATCACCGGCCGGTACCGGCTGCTGGAACGCATCGGCAGCGGCGGCATGGGAACCGTGTGGCGGGCCGAGGACGAGCTGCTGGGCCGCGAGGTCGCGGTGAAGGAGCTGCGGATCCGCCCGGAGCTGTCGCCCGAGGAAACCGCGACCCTGCTGGAGCGCACCCTCCGCGAGGCACGCAGCGCCGCCCGGATCAACCAGCGCAACGTCGTGGTGGTGCACGACGTCGTGGAACACGAGGGACTGCCCTGCGTGGTGATGGAGTACGTCCCCTCCCGCACCCTCGCCGCGGTCCTCGCCGAGAACGGACCCCTGCCCGCGGCGGACGCCGCCCGGATCGGGCGCGAGATCCTGGCCGGACTGCGGGCCGCCCACGCCGCCGGCGTCGTCCACCGCGACGTCAAACCCGGCAACGTCCTCCTCGCGCTCGACGGCCGGGTCGTGCTGACCGACTTCGGCATCGCCACCATCGCCGGCACCTCCAGCCTCACCAGAACCGGCGAACTCGTCGGATCCGTCGACTACCTCGCACCGGAACTGATCCGCGGCGCCACCCCGACCCCCGCCTCCGACCTGTGGGCCCTGGGTGTCACCCTGTACCAGGCCATGGAGGGCCTGCCGCCGTTCCACAGAGCGACCGCGGTCGAGACCGCCATGGCGATCGCCGCCGACCCGCCAGAGCCGCCGCTGCACGCCGGTCCGCTCACCCCGCTGATCGAATCACTGCTGGAGAAGGAACCCCTCCAGCGACCCACCGCCGAGGTCGCGCACCTGCTACTCGACACCACGGCGACACGGCACACCGAACCGGCCGACCGGGCGCAGCCGGCCGCCGGGGCGGAGTCGGCCAACGGGGCGCAGCCGGCAGCCGGGGCGGAGCACGGCCCGGATCTGGCTGTCAGGAACGGCGCAGCCCCCGTTCACGCCGCCACCGCGCCCACGGCCGGCGGTGACGCGCACAACGTGCCACAGTCACCCGGCACCGTGGTCACACCCGGCACCCTCGCGGGGAACCACCTGGCGACCGCATCCGCCGCCCACCCCGTCATGCGGCAAGCCCGCCGCCGAACCGCACTGCGCTGGGCCGTCGCCGCCGCGCTGGCAACCGCCGCCGCGGCCGCCGGCATCCTCGCCCTGGGCCCCGGCCTCCACCCCCGACAGCACGACGCACAGGGCGCACCCGTGCCGTCCCCCGCGACGTCGTCCCCGGCAGGCGCCACCAGCGCGCCCGCCGTGAACCCGGCCGGCCCGTCCCCGGCCGCGTCCACCCCCACCGTCCCGGGCGGCACCGGCCCAGTCGCCGTCCCCGCCGGAACCAGCATCCGCCGGGACCCGGCCGGCTTCTCACTCGCCGTCCCCGACGGCTGGGTACGCAGCACCGACACCGTTGGCCGCGTCTTCTACCTCTCCCCGGACCACGCCTTCCGGATCGGCGTCCACCCCACCACCCCGACCGGCCGGGGCATCCTCGCCGAACTCCAGAAACAGGACGCCGCCGGCCCGCAGACCAACCCCGGCTACCGCGCCGCCAGCGTCCAACCCACCGTGTTCCACGGCACCACCGACGCCGCCCTATGGCTGTGGACCTGGAACGGCTACCCCGAAGACGGCTTCGGCGCCCGACACGTCCAGGACATCTCCTGGACCGAACAGGGCCGTAGCTACGACTTCTGGATCTCCGCACCCACCAACCGCCTCGACGACGCCAACCGCTACTTCCAGATCGTCTCAGCCACCTTCCGAACCAGCTGAACCCCGACCGCCCCCCAGCCACCAACCCGCGCACACCCACCGCCACCCGGCGACACCGAACCCTCGACCCCACAACCCGCGCCGGCCGGCAGTCTGGCCAACTGGTAGGCCGGCACGACCGGCACACCCCGCCGGCACCACCCGACACAGATCCTCACGACCCGGGCCGGCACCCCCGGCCCCGGTCCCAGCGGCCACCACATCGAGAGCGCCGCCACCCCACGTGGCCCCGACCAGGCAAATTACCTAGGCCCGGCCGGAGAGCCGCGTGCGCGTCGACACCACGTAAGCGCCAGGAACGTACAGCCGCACCCCCCAACGGCACCCCTGCAGCGGGGCTGCCGACGGGCACGGCCGCCGGAAAGGGTTCGGCGACCGACGCGACCTGGCCGGCCTCATCGACCGTGCCCGGCAACCACACTGAGCCCTGACGGTGACTGACGGCCGCCCGACCGCGGGCCCTTCGCGGCCGGCTGCCCAGTGGCCTCAGACGCGAGGCGGCACGACCTCGATGATTTCGGCGATGCCAGCGGTGGGTTGAGCCTCGTACATGGTGATCACATCACCGGGCTTCAGATGCTGCCACCGCTCGGGCCGCAGGGGAGCCAGGCGAACGTCGGCTGTCTCTCCGGGGCCGAGCTGCGGCGCGAACTCCACCCAAAGCCGCGCGACGTCCAGATCTTGTCGTCCGTCTGCGGTGCGGTGCCCGATGCCCCACAGAGGTCTGAGCCGACCGTCCCCTGAGAAGGCACTCTGGCGTCCGCCCTCGTCAGCCCCCAACAGCGTCAGGGTCGCACGGATCGTGCCGTGCTTGACTTCCCAACCCCGCCACTCGCACCAACGGCGGCTCCGGTCCACCATCATCTGCCGAGCGGCCTCGGTGAGCATCTCCCAGAAATCGATGGATACCGGATGGACGTCCGCGATCTCGATGAGCACGTCGAGCGCCATCTCCCATTCCTGGAGCTCGATGTCCCTGCGAACATCTCCGACTGTCTGGCCGTTCTCCGCCACGGCAACCTCGGGCAGTAGGTCGACGGCCTGCCGAAGAAGTGTGAACGCGTCATCCATGTCTGGATTGTCGCCTGGTTCCGGGCGCCTTGTCACACGTGACCAGGCAGGAAGCAGCGGCGCACCACACACTCGCGCACTCCAGGGCCTCAATGGCTTGCGCCCCTGCCGAGCCGTCGGCCGGACCCGGAACAGGTCGCCAGCTCGACGACATCAGCAATGCGCCCGCCGACGGCGGCGGTGGTCTTGACCGCCGGGGCCCCCTACGCTCCGGCGAGACAGCCGGCCGCGGTCAGGAGCCAGTAGCGTCGACGAGCGTGGCCGTGCAGGACCGCGCGCCCGGGCAGGCCGGCCGTCACCGTGCCGACAGCCGGGAAGTCAGTGCTGGCCGCCGCCGAACCCGCCCGGCCCCGATCTCGCGACAGGAATACGCGAACGCACCGCGCCGCGGGTACGCGCCACCGTCGCCGGCCAGCTGACCCTCCTGCCCCTGGCCTGGCGGTCACCGCCGTGCTCACCGCACTGTGCCGTCAGGCGACCAGCGGGCAGCCGAGCGAGCGCTCGGCCACTGCCTCGCCGTCGAGCCGGACGAGGGTCTGGCCGTCCTCGCCAGCCGCCTCACGCTGACCGCCCTCGACACCGCCGACCCCGGCACGCCCTCCGCCCGAAACCTCCTCGCCCACCTGACCAGCCGAACGGGTGAATCCGGCGACGGCTACGCACTGCGCGGCCTCCTCACCCACGAGGGCGTCCGACACCGTCGCGACCCGGTCCAGAGCGCGGCACTCGAACGGGCTCTCGCCGCCTGCGCACTGGGCTCCGCCGCCCTGCCGGACGCCCTGCGCAGCCGGTTGGAGGAAGCGTTGGAGCACGCGCGCGGGGTGCTCGAAAAGTCCCCGTTCGACCCGGGCTCGCCCGGAGCGAATCCGCTTGAGCGCCGCGTTCGAACAGCACCATCATCAGTCACCTCCGCTCGCGCAAGCCCGTCCAACTCCGGTGTATGAGTGCGCACTTGTCGCACCCTTCGCCGACGGAGGGCTCCGCACGCTCGAACACCGGCCACGTCTGGAGGTCTTCATGGACAACCCCAACCACCGACCAGGTCGCCGGCATCCCAGGACGGAGCCGCCGACCCTGGTCGTCGGCGTCCACCTCGTCCTGCTCGACGGCGACACCGTGCTGCTCGGTCGGCGCCACAACACCAGCTACGCGAACGGCATGTGGCACCTCCCGGCCGGACACATGGAGCCCGGCGAAACGGTCACCCGCGCGATGACGCGCGAGGCCGAAGAGGAACTCGGCATCCTCATCGCCGAGGACGACCTCGCGCTCGTCCACACCCTGCACCACCTCGACGCCGACGACGGCCGCAGCCGCCTCCACCTGTTCTTCCGGCCAGCCCGCCACGACGGCCAGGTCCGCAACGCCGAACCGCACAGGTGCGACGCGCTGCGCTTCTGGCGGCTTGACCAACTCCCGGCCAACACCGTGCCCTACACCGCCCACGCGCTCGGCGAGATCACCCGCGGCAGCGCCCTGTCCACCGTCGGCTGGCCGGCGTGAGCGCCCACACTGCCCCTCACCGCGTGGACCGGCTGCTGCGCGGGACGGCAGGAGCCTACGCGTTGCTGGGCGTGCGCTCCCGGGACCGTGCCGGGCACCCGAGCGTCTGGGAGGCCGTCGACGTTCGCGGGCACCGCCTGTTCGCCAAACGCCACAAGAACGCGCTCATGCACGAACGGGAAACCACCGCCTACCGGCTGCTCGCACCGGCCCTCGGAGGAGGCCGGACGCCTGCTCTGCTCGCCGAGGACACCCGGTCGCTGCTCGTCGTCACCTCTGCGCTTCCCGGTACGCCGGTCATCAGCACCGCCCTCACCTGCGCCGAGGAGCAGGAGGTGTACCAGCATGCCGGACGGCTCCTGGCCACGATTCACGCGCAATCGACGACCGGAGCCCCCGCCGGCGAGCACCTGCCCTGGGCCCGGGAACGCGAACGGGCCCTGGCCCGCGCCCGCGACGCCCGCCTGTCGGACGAGGACATCGAGGTCCTGGCCGAGGCCACCCGCGCTGAGCCCCCGCCCACCGTGCTTGCGTACTGCCACGGCGACTTCGGGCCGAGGAACTGGCTCGTGCGCCGCGACGGCGACCGGCTGATGCTCGGGCTGATCGACTTCGAACGCAGCCACGTCGAGGCCCCGGCCCGGCGCGACCTGATGCGCATCACCCTCCAGCTCACACCCCACCGGCCCGACCTGCGTGCCGCGTTCACCACCGGGTACGGGCGGGACCTCACCCCGCAGGAGCGGGCGGCGTGCCGGGCGTGGGCCGCGATCGACTGCCCCGCCGCCCTGCGCTGGGCCCTGGACCACCACCGGGACGAGGAGGTCATCGGCTACGCCCGGACCGTCCTCGACCTGCTGCGCGACCCGAGCCACATTGCGTGAACACCCCTTCTCCCCCTACCAGTTGGAGCACACATGCAGTCCTTGCGCCAGGCCGTCTGCGTCATCGTCCACGACGAGAAGGCGAGCAAGGTCGCCTGCGTCCACTACGCCAACGACACCTGGTCCACGGTCCCCACCTGGACCGTCCCCGGCGGCAAGGCCGAGGAGGGCGAACGCCTCGACGAGGCCGCCGCCCGCGAACTGCGCGAGGAAGCGAGCCTGGTCGTCGACCCCGAGCAGCTGCGGCTCGTCCACACCATCCAGGTCAAGGCCGGGTGGGACGGCAAGGGCCCGTTCCTGCTCTCGGTCTTCGTCGCGACCTCGTGGCAGGGCGAGCTGACGAACACCGAGCCGGACAAGCACCTCGCCGTCCAGTGGATGGACGCCTCCGCGCTGCCCACCCCCATGTTCCCCACCTCGCACGCCGCCCTCACCGCCTACCTCAACGGCGACGGGCGAGGGTTCTCCACCTACGGCTGGGACGCCTCGGAGGACCTGCGCGCCCTGGTCGGGGCATGAGATGACCGGCCGCCACCGCCGCCCGCCCACCGGCGAGCAGACAGCCCTGCCCGCGGACGTCGACCTGCGGCTGCTCGCCATCACCCAGGGCCGCACCGTCACCGAGGAAGGCATCGCCACGCTCCCCGGCGCCGCGCACGCGTACGCCTACCGCACGCTCTACCGGCCCGACGGCAGCGTCGACCGGCTGCTGGAACGCCTGGCTCCCGGACCGCTGCACCTGCCCGGCTTCCCTCCTGCGGGCTGACCCGCCCGCCGCGCGCCGGCGGCCGCCGCGAGGCCGAGGTCGCGCAGGCCACCGCAGCGGTCCAGGCATAGGGGTCGGCGGTCACCGGCCCGGGGGCGAGCGGGTGCATGTCGGTCACCTCGGTGAGGGTGCCCTCCGCACGGCGCCGTCGCGAGTGCGGCAGACACCCGCGGACAGGGCTCAGCGGGCGCACCGTCAGGAGTGACCGGGGCACGGGAAGGGATCGGCCCCCGGGCGAGTTCGCATCCGGCCGGGGCGCCGCCGGGAGGATCCGATATCGCCGCCCCGCGGGCGCGGGGCGGCTCCGGGTCTCCGATCGGTGCGTGGCGACCGCTCGTGGGCCGCCGTTGGCGGGCGACCGGTGCTCGGCGGCCGGCGGCCGGTGCCCGGTGCTCCGCGGTCAGTACGGCGCGACGGTCTCGTTCGCGGAGTCCTTGGTCGCTGCTCGGCGGGCCGTCATCACCCCGGCGGCGACCGCGGTGGCGGCCAGCAGGAGGGCGGCCGCGCCGAGCGCCTGCCCGGCCGCGGTGCGGGCGCCGCCCGTCGCGTCCAGATAGACACCGCCGATGACGGCGACGCCGAGGGTCCCGCCGAGCTGCTGGACGGCGTTGAGCAGACCCGCCGCGGAGCCGGTCTCCTGCGCTCCCACGGCGCCCAGCGCGAGGGTGAAGAACGGCGGAGTGAACAGCCCGGTGCCCAGTCCCGCCAGGGCGAGGGCGAACGGGAGCGCCGTCGGGTAGGCGTCGGGCGCGGCGGCCCGGTACGCGAGGGCGGCGCCGGCCAGTCCCGTGGCGAGGGCCGCGATGCCGGCGTGCAGGACGCGGGCGCCGTACCGGGGGACGAGGTGCGCACCGGCGGCCCAGGAGGCGACGGCCAGGCCCGCGGACCAGGGCAGCAGGGTGAGTCCGGCGGTCAGCGGTCCGTGGTGCAGGCCGAGTTCGAGGTGGAGCACGACGACGATCATCACACCGTTCATGACGGCGAAGAACAGCGTGGACGTCGCCAGCGCCGCCGGGAAGGCCCGGCCACGCAGCAGGGCGGGCTCGATCAGCGGCGCCGAGCCGCGGCGGGCGGTGGCGCGCTGGTGCAGGACGAACATCACGAGGACCGCGGCGCCGAGCCCGGCCAGGGTCCACCCGGCGGGCCCGGGGCGGCCGGTGGCCAGCGGGCAGACGATCAGGGCGGTGCCGAGCACGGCCAGGGCGGTGCCCGCCGGGTCGAGCCTCGGGCGGACCGGGGCGCGGTCCTCCAACAGCCGGGGTGCGACGGCCAGCACGGCGGCGGCCAGCGGGAGGTTGACGAGGAACACCGCGCGCCAGGAGGTGCCGAACAGGTCGGCGTGGGTGAGGAAACCGCCGAGCGCGGGCCCGGCGACCGCCGACAGCCCCATGACCGGGCCGATCGAGCCGAGGGCCTTGGACAGCTCGGCGCCGGTGAACATCGCGCGGATCAGCCCGAAGGTCTGCGGGATCACCGCGGCCGCCGCCGCGCCCTGCACCGCGCGCAGCGCGATCAGGACGCCGGCGGAGGGCGCGAGCGCGCACGCCAGGGAGGCGACGGCGAAGGCGAGGACACCGAGGCGGAAGACCCGTCGGCGGCCGTGGATGTCACCGAGCCGCGCGCCGGTGAGCAGGCCGAGGGCGAAGGCGAGGGTGAAGGCGGCGCTGAACCACGGGATGGCGCTCGCCGGCCCTCCCAGGTCGCCGTGGATGACGGGGGCGGCGACCTGGACGATCGTGGCGTCGAGGAGGTTCATGGCCTCGGCGGCGAGCAGTGCGGCCAGCGCGGTCCAGCGCCACCGGTACGGCGTCACGCCGTCGACCCGGGCGGCGGCAACCGGGGCGGCAGTTATCGGGTCGGCAGTAATCGGGTCAGCGGTGACCGGGCCGGCGGAAATAGGGTCAGCGGCGACCGGGCCGACGGCGACGGTCGGGGCGCCGGTGGCGGCTGACCCTGCGGCAGGTGGCGTCCGGGTCGTGGACGTGCGGGTACCGGGCGTACCGGGCGTACGCGTACTGGACATGCGGGCTCTCCCCGGGCTACAGGTCGGTGAACGGCCACCACCGTGCCCGCCCGCTCCCCCGCACTTCCACCTTCTCGCCGCCCCTGTGCGATACCTTCCACCGCGGGCCGCTAATTTGATCGATATGCTCACTCCGGACGAACTCGACCGCGGCCTGATCCACGCCCTCCAGGTGGACGCGAGGGCGCCGTTCACCCTCATCGCCGAGGTGCTCGGCTCCTCCACCCAGACCGTCGTCCGCCGCTACCGCCGGCTCCAGGCGCAGGCCGGGCTGCGGGTGGTGACACTGCCCTCGCCCCGCAGCTCGGGCACCCACCAGTGGTTCGTACGCCTGACGGCCGCCACCCGCAGCGCGCACGACATCGCGGTGGCCCTCGCGCGCCGTCCGGACACCTCCTGGGTACGGCTGACGTCCGGCGGGACGGAGATCGTGGCGATCATCCACACCGCGCCCTCCGGCCCCGACGCCCACGCCCTGCTGCTGCGCGACATCCCGCGCACCGCCGGCATCACCGCCGTCTCCGCGCACCACCTGCTGCACACCTACCTCGGCGGCCCGACCGCGTGGCGGGGGCGGGTCGACGTCCTCGACGAGGCGCAGCAGGCCCGGCTGCGCGCCGGGGCGGGCCCCGCCGGGACGGACGACGGAGGCGAGCCGTACCTTCTGACCGCCCAGGACCGGGCCCTGCTGGCCGCCTTGCGCGAGGACGCCCGCCTCGGCTACGCGGACCTGGCGGCGGCCACCGGCATCTCGGCGTCCACGGCGGTCCGCCGACTCGGCGAACTCCGGGCGCGCGGCTCCCTGTTCTTCGACGTCGACGTGGAACCGGCCGTCCTCGGCATCACCGTCTCGGCCCTGCTCTGGATGCAGGTCGCGCCCGCCCACCTGGACACCGTGGCGACCGCCCTCGCCGGCCACGAGGAACTCGCCCTGGTCGCCGCCACCACCGGCCCCACCAACCTGGTCGCCCACGCCCTGTGCCGCAACGCCGAGGACCTCCACACCTACCTCACCCGCCGCATCGCCTGGGAGGCCGTCACCCGCATCGAGACCGCCCCGGTGCTGCGCACCTACAAGGCGGCGGTGACCCGCCGACCCGTCGGCGCCCCCTGAGATGATCACCACATACCGACGGACCGAGGAACGGGGATGACCAGGCGGGTGGAACGGGCCGTCGGGCGGGTGCCCGCGCCGATCACGGCACATGCGCCCGAGCGGGTGGACGGAGGGGGTACCGGTCGCCACCGCAACGCTCGTCACCGGCGGCTACCGGTTCGCCCGCACCGGCGCACGCCAGCCCGGGCCGTACACCCCGGCCGCCGACCGCCGACCGCCGACCGCCGCCCGCCGACCGCCATCCCCCGGCCGGCGCCGGATGGAGAGCCGGTCACTACCGAGTCCTCGCGAAGGCCAACCCCGACGCCTCCTTGCCCGACCTCGCCATGGCCCTCGACAACTTCGCGAGGACGCGGTAGTGACCGGCGGCTTCCTGGACCGCGACCAGGCCCTCCTCCCGCCGGCCGACCGCACCGAGCCGGACGGAGAGGCTGTTGAGGGCCATGCGGGAGTCGGACGTGATCACGCCCATGCAGAGTCGGCGGCGGTGCGCGGGTCATCCGCGGCTGGGGGCCTCACTCCACTTCCGCCACCACGCCGTCCGCGTCCATGACCCAGCTTCCGCTCTCGACTCCGTACACCTTCTTGTCTTCGAGCCACTTCCAGGACATCTGCTGCAGGATCTGGTTGGCCCGACGTTCCCAGACCGGATTGTGGTCCCAGCCCTCGACACGGATCATCAGCTTGTCGGCACCCGGAATCGCCTTGTAGAGCTCCGGGACGGAGAAGTGCAGCACCGGCCCCAACGCCTCCGACGTGTTGGCCGTCGTGTCCTGGTCTCCGTAGACGATGCACACCGGCACGGCGGTCCCGAGCGTGGAGCCGTACGGCACGGTGCTCGTGTTCCACCCCCACCAGTAGGAGTTGCGCCACCGCATGACGCCTTCGGGCGCCCCCGCGGTGTGGCCGCCCCACTTCTGGCCGACGCTGTCGCAGTCCATGATGGCCTGCCAGACGTGGCCGGCCAGCTCCTTGTCACTGATGGTGGATTGCAGGCCCGTCTTGCTGGTCAGGTTCATCGGGAAGCCGAAGACCGCGGGCGGCTTGGACTCGGGCTGCGTCGGCAGCCCCGTTCCGACAGGCGGAGCGAAGGGCGCGGTGATGTGCGTCGACCATCGGCCGGCCGGGGGAAAGATGGGTGCGAGAAGGAACATTCTCGCCACGTCCCCGGGATTCTGTAGCGCGTACGGGCCCATGACGAACGCGGCCGCGGACCAGCCGATGAAGGAGACCTTCTCGTTGCCGCACCGCGCTCTGATGAACTTGACGACGGTGGCCAGCTCGTCCCATTCGCTCTGGGAGTTGCCCAGTTGGTGTGGGTAGGGCGCTGTCGGTGAGCAGGTCCCCGTGCCGGGATTGGTCTCTAGGAGGCCCCGCTGGGCCGGGTTGGCGTTGCACGGGTCGTCCATCTTCGGGCGGGGGGAGAGCCCGGAACCCTGGAGGTCCATGACGTACACGTCGTAGCCCTTGCCTGCCAGCCCCTGAGCCCAGCTGTAGCTGGTGTCCGGGTTCGGGGAGCCGCCCTTGGGAGGGAGCACGAGGTCGAAGCCGGGGAGGGCCGGGACGCTTCTGCCATGGAGCATGAGGACCGGCTTGGGGGTGCCGCCCGGTCCGGTGGTCTTCTTGTATTCCCGTACGAAGAGCTCGATCTCTTCGTCGAAATTCGCCGGGATGGTCGATCTGTGCTTGACCTTGTGGTCGACGGGGGTCAGTTGCGGCATGGTCGCCTCCGATGCCTGTTCACCCTGGGGAACGGTCGTTCCGGAGGAGTCAGCATCTCCGCCTCCCACAGGCGTCACGGGGAGCCGGGACGGCGGGGCGCACGGATGGTGACTGATCGGGTGGGCGCCACTCCTCCGATCGGCGGGGCGCGCCCGGGGAGCGCGCCAGCGACTGCGCCGCGGGTGCGCCGCCCGTCCGGACGGCGCCCCCGTCTACGTGGTCTGGGCGTCGTTCATGCCGAGAACATCGCCCGCCCCGCCGACCACCAAGCCGGTGAACCCATGCGGTCACAGCACTAGGCGAGCCGGACCCGCCTACCAGCCGCCATCCCCCGGCCGAGCCCAGGAGGATGGCGCGGCCGCCCGTCGGGCGACCCGGTGCCGGCGGTCAGGCTGCTGCCGCATGTCTGGAGCGGCGCGCCCGGATCCTGGGATGCCCGAAGACCCGTCGAAGTGCAGGCCTCGGCGCGCACTTGGACCGCCGGCGGAACCGGCTCTACTGCCGGGGCTGCCGAGAACCTGCGGGTGCACGGCCCGGACTGGGACGACATCGCAAGCTGGCTATTCTCCTCGGTCGCCCCACTGGCCGGAATCGTCTCATCGGTGGGGGGCTTACTGGCGGGACGGATCTTTCGGATTCCTGTGCCCCCGGCCCAGGGCCGCCTTCAGCAGGGCGAACACGGCACCTTGGAGGGCGGCGGTGAGCAGAACCCTGCGCCAGGTGTGGCGCTTCTCGGCGGTCCCCGCGCGTCCGAGGATCCTCCAGACCCGCCGCACCACCGCAACGACCGGGCCCCCGCCCAGCGCCCCGATGAGGAGGCCAGCAGGCCTGTGCGTGATGGTGGCGATGTTCACCGCTCCTCCTTTCATGGGCCGAATACCCGCTCGCCGCGCGCGGGCAGGATCCGGGTGACGGGCGTTTCAGTGACCGGACGCGAGAGTGTCGGGCCCCTCTGGATCACGTTCGGAACGCGTGCCGGCGGTGTAGCGGCCGCTGGGGCGACCGGACGGGTCCCGGGGGGTCAGGTCGCGGTGGTGCTTCGCGGGGTGGCTGCGTGTCCGACTACGGACTCCCCGGATCCTGCGGCAGATCAGCCTCATCGCCGACCACCTCCGAGACTCCGCCACCGACGACGGCCCCTTCGCCGGGAACCGTGGCGGCGCCCTCCCCGGTGCCCGCGGCCAAGCCCTCTCCGGCACCTCCGGCGGCGGCTCCACCCGCAGCACCCGCGGCGCTCAAGCGCGCTGCGAGCAGCCGTTTGCCCATCTCCGCGCCCTTGCGGCTGTCGGCCTGCGCCTTGCGGAACAGCTCCGCGACCTCGCCGTCTCCCGCCCGTTCGGCGTCCCCCACGTAGGTCTCCAGGCGCAGCGCGTTGCCCAGGCACGCCTCGACGTACCAGAGCAGGTCGTAGTCCTTGTCCTTCGTACCGGTGACGTGACCGGTCTCCTCGCTCATGACGCCCGATGCTCCTTCCACGCCCGTGGCGGGCGCCGGACGCCTCGGCCGGCGCTCGGGGCGCGTCGGCGCGTCTACCCGAGCACGCGGCGGCAATCCATCCGGTCGCCGAGCACGTCGGCGAGGGGCTGCAGGTACTGCTCGGCCCAGTCACCGCCGGACGGGTAGAGGGCGCCGTCGGGGCGGACCCAGCCGGTCGGGGCAAGGAGCTTCTCGGCGGCCGGGTCGATCACGTCCGCCCACGCCGAGAACAGCCGCACGTGCGCCCACTCGCGTATCGCCGTACCGGCGCTGAGCCCGGCCTCCAGAACCAGGGGCTCGATGCCGCGCTCGATCAGGTGGGCGGCGGCGGCCAGACCGATCGGGCCGGCGCCGACGACGGCGACGGGCAGGGCGGCGGTGGGGGTGTTCTCGCTCATCTCAGGCGCTCCGGGTCGTTGAGTCTGTCGGGTGTTCTGGCGGGGCGGGTCAGCAGCAGCCGGCGCCGGCGGCGACGGCCTCGTTCTTGGCGGCCGGGGCGCAACAGGCGCCGGACTCGGCCGCGTCCTTCGCCGTGCCGCAGCACGGGGTCGAAGCGGTCTCCACCTCGACGGTCTGGGCCGGAGCGGCTGTCTGCGCGCTGCCGCAGCAGCCGGTGGCGGCCTGGGTGGTCTCGGCGGGCGTGCCGGGCTCGGTCATGGCTGCCTCCCGGAGGCGGACGGGGCCTTATTTCGACGTTTGTCGATGGCCTGTTTGTGCGGCCAGCATGGCACCTGCTTTGATGAACGTCAACATAGACATTTGTCGAATTAAGGAGGAGTCATGGCGATCGTGGAGGCCGTGGTGGTTGGTGGCGGCAGTCGGGGTCCGGCGGCCGCGCAGACGGGCGATAGCAGGCCGGGCTTCCGGAGTGATTCGGCAGGTGTCAACATAGATGCATGTCGAATCTTGAGGTGATCGAGCTGCCGGTCCTGGAGCCGGAGGCCGTGCCGTGCTGCCCGCCGCTGACCACGGCCCCATTGTCGGAGGAGGACTCGGTCAAGATGGCGGCCACGTTCAAGGCCCTGTCGGACCCGGTGCGGCTGCGGCTGTTCTCCCGGATCGCCTCGCACGAGGGCGGCGAGGCGTGCGTGTGCGACATCCAGGACGTCGGCGTCTCCCAGCCCACCGTCTCCCACCACCTCAAGAAGCTCCGCGAGGCCGGCCTGCTCACCTCCGAGCGCCGCGGCACCTGGGTCTACTACCGCGTCGCCCCGAGCGTGCTGGCCGCCATGGCCGCCATGCTCACCGCCGCCAGCAGCTGACCGGCCAGGCGGCTGCTGGCGGACCGGGCGCCCTTCGATCGGGGCTTCCGGCTGGGGCATTTCATCGACTATCGTCGATTGTCGATGAATGAGTCGAGCCGCACCAGCCCTACGGTCGACGCCGAGGCCGCCGCGCTGTACGCGACGTGGTTCAAGGCGCTGGCCGACCCCACCCGGATCCAGCTACTGCACCTGCTCGCGGCCGAGGGACGGCCTATGAGCGTGGGCGAGATCGTCGAGCGTTCCCCGATCGGGCAGTCCACGGTCTCCCACCACTTGAAGGTCTTGGCCGAGGTCCGCTTCGTCCTGCCGGAGAAGCACGGGACGTCGACCCGGTACGAGGTCAACCGCACCTGCCTGACGGTCTTCCCGGCCGCGGTCAGGGCGATCCTCGGCGAGGGCCAGGAACTCGAACATGCCCGCTGACCACATCACGATCGCCGCGATGACCGGCACCCACGCGAAGCAGGTACTGGCGATCTACCAGGCCGGTATTGACGAGGGGAACGCCACCTTCGAGATCACCGCCCCGAGCTGGGAGGCGTTCGACGCCGCCAGGCTGCCCGACCACCGCTTCGTCGCCCTGGACCAGGACGGCCAGGTGCTGGGCTGGGTCGCGGCAAGCCGGGTCTCCGACCGGTGCGCGTACGCCGGGGTGGTCGAGCACTCGGTCTACGTCCACCCCGACGCGCGCGGCCGGGGCACCGCCGGCAGGCTCCTGGACGCACTGATCGCCTCGACCGAGGCGGCCGGCATCTGGACGATCCAGTCCGGCGTCTTCCCGGAGAACACCGCCAGCCTCACCCTCCACGCCCGAGCGGGCTTCCGGGTGATCGGCACCCGCGAGCGCATCGGCCGCCACCACGGCGCCTGGCGGGACGTCCTGCTGATCGAACGCCGCAGCCCGGCCATCACGTAGGTTCGGGCCCGGCCGCACCGGCGGCCGGGCCCGAACGTCCTCTACCGGCGGCCCCGCGGAGGGAGCGGACCAGTTCGGCGCATGCCCGGATGATCGCCGGGCGTTCGGAGCACGAGCCACGGGGAAGCGGAGGCCGGCTCCGCGAGAGCGGACCGAGAAACACCGGTTGGATCGGTCGGACGACGGTTGAGCCTGCGGGGAATCGAACCAGCGGCGCCGCTGTCAGCGCAGAAGCCCGGCGATTTCGTTGACAGCGGTGCGGGCGGTACGGCCGACGCCGATCAGGGTGGCGGAGGCGGGACCGGTCCAGTCTCCGTAGCCGAGCAGGTGGATGCGGGCGTCGGCCAAGGCGCGGGTGCCGTCGGTGGGGATCCGGCCGCCACCCCCGCGCAGGCCCAGGCCGGTGAGTGGCCCGAGGGCGGGGCGGAAGCCGGTGCACCAGATGATCGCATCGCACGGCCACCGCTCGCCGTCCTCCCCCACCACCGCGTCCGGCTCCATCCGTTCGAACATGGGGTGGGCGGTGAGCCGGCCGGCGTCGCGTGCCTCGCGGACGGGCGGGACGGCGACGATGTCACCGAGGTCGGATATCCGCGGCCCGTCACCGGTCACACGGCGGGTGGCGATCTCGAACAGGGCCCGGCCGTCGATCTCGTCCGGGAGGAAACGCGGCGGACGCAGGGTGGTCCAACGCACGGCAGCGGCGTGGCCGGCGAGGTCGGCGGCGATCTGCGCGCCGGAGTTTCCGCCGCCGACCACGACAACCCGCTGTCCGGTGAAATCGGCAGCGGTTCGGTAGCCGCGGGTGTGGACCTGGCGGCCGGCGAATGAGCCCCGGCCGGGCAGGGCGGGGATGAAGGGCCGGGACCAGGTACCGGTAGCCATGATCAGGGCCCGGGCGCGCCAGGAGCCGGAGTCGGTTCGGACGAGCAGGCCGTCGCCGTCGGAGTTCTCGACAGTCCGTACCTGGACCGGGCGGTGGACGGGCAGCTCGTACCGCTTCTCGTATTCGGCGAGGTATCCGACGACATGGGCGGCGTCGGGGTAGGTCTGCCCGGCCTGGTGCGGCATGGGACGGCCGGGCAGGGAGGAGTAGGCGGCCGGGGAGAACAACCGGAGGGTGTCCCAGTAGTGCTGCCACGCGCCGCCGGGCACGGTGGAGGCGTCCAGGATCGCGGAGTCGAGTTTCGCGCGGCGCAGGTAGTAGCCCGCGGCGAGGCCCGCCTGGCCGCCGCCGACCACCAGCACGTCGACATCCGTGGGGTCCTGGCTCATCGGTCACTCCCGGGATAGGCGAAGGCCGCCGCACTTTCCCTGGTTGGGGGTGTGCGGCGGCCGGTGGCGGCTACTTGCGGCCGGTGCGGTGGGTGAAGATCAGCGCGACCAGCAGGAGGCCCACGACGCCGCCGATCAGCTGCATGCCGATGAACCCGGGCACCGAGGCCGGGGCGATGCCGGCGAACGTGTCAGTGAACGCCCGGCCGATCGTGACCGCCGGGTTCGCGAACGAGGTGGAGGAGGTGAACCAGTACGCGGCGCCGATGTAGGAGGCGACCGCGACCGGGGCGAACCGCAGGAGGTCGCTCTTGGCCAAGCCGAAGATCAGCAGTACCAGGCCGGCCGTGGCGACGATCTCGCCGAGCAGCAGGTGCCCAGCGGAGCGGTCGTGGGTGGACCACTTCACCAGGGCTTGGCCGAACATCGCGTCGGCGAGGATCGCGCCGCCGATGGCGCCGACGATCTGCGCCGGGATGTACGCGGCGACCTCGCGGGCGCCGAGGCCCTTGGGGTCCTTGCGGCCGGTCCACCACTCGGCCAGCGTCACGACCGGGTTGAAGTGCGCGCCGGAGACGGGACCGAGCAGCAGGATCAGCACGCCGAGGCCGAACACGGTGGCCAGTGAGTTGGCCAGCAGCTGCAGGCCGACGTCCTGACTGAGCTCGATGGCCTGGATGCCGGAGCCGACCACGACCGCGACCAGCGCGGCGGTGCCGACCAGTTCCGCCGCCACCCGGTTCAGCAGGGGCACCGCGGGCGGCTCGACCGCCAGCGGCACCTCGGCGCCGTCCGGGTTCGCGTGGTTCACGGGGTCAGTCTCGGATCTCGCCTCGTCGATGGCGCTCAAGGACACTCCTGTTGCAGGGCGGGACGGGCCGCTGGTGGGACTGGGGGGGTCAGCAGGACCGCTTGCGGCCCGCTGCCTCGCGGGCGGTGGCGGCCAGAGAGGCGAGGTCACGGGCCAGGGCCTCCAGGGCCTCCAGGGCCTCCGGGCGGAGCGAGTAGTAGGTGAAGCGCCCGCACGGCTCGGTGTCCACGAGCCCGGCGTCCTTCAAGGTCTTGAGGTGGTTCGACAGGTTGGTCTGTCTGGCTCCGGTCTCCGCCACGAGATGGGTCGTGCACAGCGCCTCGCGGGCGAGAAGCTGGACGATCTGCATCCGCAGCGGGTCGGCCAAGACCTTCAACACATCACTGTCGACTGACGTCACCATGGGCTGATACGTTACCGGTGCCGGGCCCGCTTGGCGAGCCCCACCCCGCCCGTCACCGGGGCCGCACCTGCGCGTCTTCGTAGCACGACCCTCCCCCAGCCTCCGGCCGGGGGCGCCCCACGCCGGGCACCCGCCCGCGACCTGCCCACCGAAGGACACCCCGCATGACCGCGCCGCTCGCCTCCGTGCTGTTCGTCTGCATCCACAACGCCGGCCGCTCCCAAATGGCCGCGGGCTTCCTCACCCACCTCGCCGGCGACCGCGTCGAGGTCCGCTCCGCCGGCTCCTTGCCCGGGGACCAGGTCAACCCCTCCGCCGTCGCCGCGATGGCCGAGCTCGGCATCGACATCTCCGGCCAGAAGCCGAAGATCCTCACCACCGAGGCCGTACAGGCGTCCGACTACGTCATCACCATGGGCTGCGGCGACGCCTGCCCGTACTTCCCCGGCAAGAAGTACCTCGACTGGAAGCTGGAGGACCCGGCCGGCCAGGGCGTCGAGGCCGTCCGCCCGATCCGCGACGAGATCAAGACCCTGATCGAGGGCCTGATCGCCGAGATCGACGCCAAGGCCACCGCCGAGCAGGAGAGCTGACACCTTCATGGGTGCGCGCCTCCAAAGCCATTTGGAACCGCTTGGAACCGCGCCTTCGCCGACGAGAAGATCACCTTCGCGTGGAACAGCGAGGTCGCCGCGATCCACGGCGATCAGCTGGTCTCCGGCGTCACCCTGCGCGACACCGTCACCGGCAAGGAGCGTGAGCTCGCCGCGTCCGGGCCATTCATCGCGATCGGCCATGCCCCGCGCACCGAACTGTTCACCGGCCAGCTCGACCTCGACGGCGCCGGCTACCTGAAGGTCGACTCGCCATCCACCCGCACCAACCCGCCGGGCGTCTTCGGCGCCGGCGACGTCGTCGACCACACCTACCGCCAGGCCATCACCGCCGCCGGCTCCGGCTGCCAGACCGCCCTCGACGCCGAGCGACACCTCGCCGCTCTCACGGACGCGAGCGCTGGAGACCTCGGCGAGGACACCCCGGAGCTGCAGCCCGCCGGCTGAGCGACGCACGCTTCTCCCACCTGTGCGGCCCGGGCGATCCCCCGTCCCGGGCTGGCCGGGCTGTGATGAGACCTGCCGGAGCTGGGCTTCCCGGACGAGGTTGCGGCTGACCTGGAAGTTCTCCATGAGCCATTCGGGCCAACCATCCAGGCCCGGCCCGCCATGCCGTTGGGCCGCCTGGTCGTAGCCCACCATGAAGGCCGTCACACCAGCGAGGGACGTGCGGCCGATGAACATACCGGTCCGCTTGGCGAACTGGGCGAAGGGCTGTCCCGCTATCCGCTCGCGCTACTACGGCCGCCTGGCCATTCCGGGGCGCCCGCGAATCCGCTTGGGCCCGCCCGCGGACGACGCGTAGCCTCTCGGCCATGTGCTACCACGCGTTCAACGGCGCCTTCCGGCACTACGTGTGCGTCGCGTGCCGGCTCTCCTTCAAGGGCAGCACGTGGCCGATCCGGAAGCGCACCTGTCCCGGCTGTCGCCAGGAGCTCGTCTTCGCCGGCTACGACTTCGCCGCGCCCCGGCGACGCGACGCGAAGGCGTGGTCCGTCGTGGCCACCGTGCTCGCGGAGGGACTGACCTACGACCACCGCCCCGGCTGCGGCTGCGCGCGGCTCCCCTCGTTCCGCCCCCGGACCAAAGCACAGGTGCGTGTCCGCCGACGCGCGGCCGAGCGACTGGGCCTGCCTCTGTCGGTGACCCTCGCCCGCCGCGACGCCTTCACCCCGGAGAGCCGCGACGAGCAGCCACCGTCAGCCGCCGAGCCCGACACGACCTGAGCTTGGCGTTTACCCTCCGCGGGCCTGATGTTCCTTGATCGACTCGGAGTAGCGGTCTTCCGGCACCGCCTCACACCGGGACGCCCCCGCCGGAGCCGCTGGATATAGTGGCCGCGAGTGGGCCGGTGAAGGGCGGGGGCATGACGGCGAAGGTGGAGAGCTTCGATCGCCTGATCGAACCGTTCCGGACAGAGCTGCTGGCGTACTGCTACCGGATGCTCGGCTCGGCTCACGACGCCGAGGACCTGGTCCAGGACACGTTCCTGAGGGCATGGCGGGCGCGGGAGCAGTACGACGAGACCCGCAGCTCACTGCGCACCTGGCTGTACCGGATCGCGACCAACGTCTGCCTGACCGCCCTGGAGGTCCGCGGCCGCCGGCCGCTGCCGTCGGGTCTGGTGGCCGCGTCGCACCCGCTCGGGCCACTTGTCCGAGGTGAGGACGCTGTCTGGCTCCAGCCTTTGCCCGACGCGCTGCTGGACGCGGGCGATCCGGCCGCGGCCGTCGTCGACCGCAGCAGCCTGCGGTTGGCGTTCGCCGCCGCCTTGCAGCATCTGTCGGCGCGTCAGCGCGGAGCGCTGATCCTGCGTGACGTGCTCGGCTTCTCCGCGTCCGAGGCGGCAGACATCCTCGGCGCCACCGTCTCCTCGGTGAACAGTTCCCTGCATCGGGCGCGTACCCGGGTGCAGGAGGTCGAGGCCCAGCCGGACCGTCTCAGCGAGCCGTCCGCGGCCGAGCAGCGCGCCTGGGTCGACCGCTACATGAAGGCGTTCGAGCAGGCCGACGTCGAGGGCCTCAAGCGGCTGCTCACCGAGGACGTCATCATGGAGATGCCGCCGATGCTCAACTGGTTCGCCGGGCCCGGCAACTACGGCCTGTTCATGGAATGGGTCTTCCAGGCGGCCGGAACGGACTGGCGCCTCACCGCGGTCACGGCCAACGGCCAGCACGGGTTCGCCGCCTACCGGCGCGTCGGCGACGGATACGCACTGCACACACTGCAGATCTTCACCGTCACCGCCGAGGGCATCAGCCGGAACTCGGTGTTCCAAGACTCCGAGATCTTCGCCTCCTTCGGTCTGGCCGCCGAACTCGACCCCGGAGAATTCCCCGCCGCGGACGCGAACAATTCCAGCCCCGCCGCCGGTATGTACTGACGAGTTCGCCGGAGCACCCGGGCGAACCGCTCACAAGGGAGACTCCGATGTCAGACAACCGTGCGGCAGACGCGGCCGCCATCCAGGCCGTCCTGGTCGACTCCTACAAGGCATGGGAGGCCGGCGACGCCGACGGCATGGTCGCCCACTACACCGCGGACGCGACGGCCATCATGACCGGCTCGCTGCGCGACAGCCGCGACGTCATCCGCGACAGCATGGCCCTGGCCTTCGCCGGGCCCCTCAAGGGCACCTCGACCCGCAACAAGCAGCTCAGCCTGCGCTTCGTCGGCAGGGACGCCGCGATCGTCATCAGCGAATCCGGCATCCTGTTCGCCGGCCAGACCGAGGTGCCGGACGCGGGCAAGGTGAACGCGACCTGGGTCTTCGAGAAGCGGGACGGCCAGTGGCTGATCGCCGCCTATCACAACAGCCCGGTGCTGGCGACTGGAAACTGAGCCCTTTGCTGAAGCCGTTGTCGCACTGATCACGGTGGGCATCGGTTCCAGCGAGGAGCCACGGTGGAGTGATCTCCGGCCGTTGTGCGCATGAAGGCAGGGCCTCCTGGTCAGCTCGGGATTGTCGAAACCCGATGCCCAGGAGGCCCTGTGTTGCCGTCTTGCGCTGTCTTGCCGGTGGGAGTCCGACTCGGCCGCCCGGTCGTGTGATTGCCTCGCTCACCGGTTCGGGAATGCCGGCGACCGTCCGGATCGCGAGCCCTGTCATCTCTCCGACATGACGGACGCGGAGTGGCGGTCGTGCACGACGCGATGCCAGTGCCGGCGTGGCTGGAGGGCCGTGGCGGGCAGCCGGAGGGCTACTGAGATCACCTGGAAGCGGACCGCGATTCGGCGGCCGAGGCGTGGGCCGGGTCGGGTGGGCCGTGGTCGGCGTGGAGGTTGCCGAGGTTGATCCAGGCCGGGCGTCGCCGTGGTCGATCAGCTGGTGGTGACCGCCCGTGGAGAGATCGACATCGTGACGGCCGAGGCGCTGCGCACCTTCCTGTGCCGTCCGCGCTCTCCCGCCCGTCAGAGGTGGCCGTCGACCTCGCCGACGCGGCGATCATCGGCCGTACCGGCCTTGCCGGCCAGGGCGACCGGTGGGACGTAGTCGCCCAGGAGAGTGCGGTGCCACCACGCACCGGTGGCGCGCAGCTCGCGCCATTCGGTGAAGCGGTAGCGGTAGAGGCGGGCGCGGAGGAAGGTCGGCGGGGGATCGGGGAACGGGTTGGTGGCGACCAGCCGGAGGACCTCGGCGTTGTCGTCGAGGAGAGCGGCCAGCAGCCGGGGGAACCACCGTTCCGCGTAGGCAGGTGAGATGGCGGCGAACCACATCTGCCAGTCCAGCCGCAGGTGGTACGGCGCGATCTGCCGGGGCCGGCGGCGCACCTCGCCCGGCTTCCCCTTGAAGGCGTACTCCTTCCACACCGTCGTCGCGCCGATCTCCCCGTCGTCGGTGCCCTCGACGACGATCTCGTAGCGGGCCCTGCCGATGGAGCCGAAGGCACCGTAGGTGTTGACCAGATGCAGGGGGTTGAAGGAGGCGTTCATGACCTGGTGGCGGGAGACCAGGTTCCGGGCCGGCCAGTAGCTGAGCGCCACGAGCAGCACGGTGGCGGCCAGCACGAGTCCCTCGTACCAGATCGGCGTGCCCGAGAAGTGGTGGTCCGTGGGCAGGCCGATGGTGCGGGCGGTGGCATCCGTGCCGAGGACGGACAAGGCGAGCACGACGGCGAGCCAGTTGAGCCAGGCGAAGTTGCCGGAGGCGATGAGCCACAGCTGAGTGACGATCATGAAGGCGGCGGCGGCGCTCGCCGCGGGCTGCGGCGCGAAGAGGGCGAACGGCGCCACCAGCTGAGCGACGTGGTTCGCGGCGACCTCCAGCCGGTGGACGGGCTTCGGCAGGTGGTGGAAGAACCAGCTGAGCGGTCCCGGCATGGGCTGGGTCTCGTGGTGGTAGTAGAGGCAGGTCAGATCGCGCCAGCAGGAATCGCCGCGCAACTTGATCAGCCCGGCACCGACCTCCAGGCGGAACAGCAGCCAGCGCAGCAGCCACAGCACCGCCACCGGCGGGGCGACGTCCCCGTTGCCGAGGAAGATCGCGAGGAAGCCGGTCTCCACCAGCAACGATTCCCACATGAAGGCGAACCACGTCTGGCCGACGTTGACGATCGACAGATACGCGGCCCAGGTGGCCAGCCACAGGAGCATGGACGCCCACAGCGGCACGGCGTCCCCTGTGCCCGCCGCCAGGGCGGCCGACAGAGCGACGCCCGTCCAGATGACGGCGGCGAGGAAGCGGTTCGAGCAGCGCAGGTGGAAGACGCTGGGTGCTTTCAGGAACGGCACGCGCGCCACGAACTCCGATGCGGGAAGCAGACCGCGCTGCCCGATGAGGCCGCGGAACTGGCCTGCCACGCTCAGGAACGCCACGCAGTAGACCACGGCGAGACCCCGCTGGAACAGCAGCCTGCCCAGCCAGTAGTCCGCGTCGGAGAACCACTCCACGGCGCCCTCCTCGCCGCCATCAACCTGCCTCTTGCCCAGCCTCTTGCCCAGCGCCTACCCCGGATGTCGCCTCCCGCACAAGACGGCCCCAGGCGGACGCCACCGCCTTTCAGGCCGCGCTCGGGGCATCGCCGACGAACCCGGGCGTGTCCGGCCCCTTCGGTCGGGCGTGGCAGGCGGAGTTCCGCCTTGCGCGGCTGGCGACAGGCAGGGCTCGTCGGCTCGGGCGAGGCGGGCACCGGCCTCGCTCGCGGAGTCCCGGGTGTCGTTCGGCCGGCGATGTCCACCGTCGAGATCGTGACGGCCGCGGTACTGGGCGCTGATCACCGGGCGGCGGCGGCCCGGCCATCGCCGGCGGCGCGCCGATCGTGTCGCCGGCCATCCGGCCCTCTGCGCTCGGGCCGCTGTCGCGGACGGGGAGTGCGGATTGGCGTGGGGCGAGGCCTGCGTGGTGAAGGCCGCCCACTTCGTCATCACCGCCGGCGACGACCCAGAGCGCCTCACGTCCGAGGCCTCGTTCGCGCACCTGTGTGCGGCGGTGCCGATCCCTGCCGGCTCGGGCCCTCCCGGGTCTCCGTACATTGCCGCAGGTCAGCCCTACGCTCTAGGGTGCCGCGAGGTGGTGATCGGGTGGTTGGGACCCTCGGGGGCAGGATGGACGGCCAGAGCGGAAAGTTCCCGTTGGCGGGTCGGCGGCGCGAGCTCGGACTGCTGCTCGCCGCCGTGCGGCAGCCGCCTGCCGTCGTGCTGGTCGAGGGCGAGGCCGGGATCGGCAAGTCCCGGCTGATCCGCGAATCCTGCGTTGCGCTGGGCCCGGAGCGGCGCCAGCTGCTGACCTCCTTCTGCCACCCGCTGCGTGAGCCGTTCCCCTACGGGCCGGTGGTGGACGCGCTGCGCAGGGCCGACCTGGCACAGGCCTCCGCCTTCCCGCCCAGCACCGGCGCGCTGGGCCCGCTGCTGCCCGATCTGGCCGACCGGCTCCCACCCCCGCCGCTGCGGAGGGCGGAGGGGTCCGCGCAGCGTTTCCAGCTCCTCCAGGCCGTACGGTCGTTCCTGACGGCACTCGGGCCGACGGTGTTGGTCGTCGAGGACCTGCACTGGGCGGACGAAGCCACCCGCGAGCTGCTCCTGCTGCTCGCCCGCGACCTGCCGCCGCGGCTCGCTCTGGTGCTCTCCTACCGGCCCGAGGACCTGCCGCCCGACCGGGCCGTGCTCGGTGCGGCCTACCGCCATCCGCCGGGTACCGGCGGCACCGTGATCCGGCTCGGCCCACTGTCGTTGCCCGATGTCCGGGAGCTGGCAGCCGCGGCCCTCGGCCCGGAGGCCACCGCGGACCTCGGCGCTGCCCTGTACCGGCGCAGCGACGGCCTGCCGCTGATCGCCGAGGAGGACCTGATCACCCTCGCCGAACAGAGCGGAACCCACGGCTTCGCCGAGGCGACGGCTCGGCTGCAGGCGGCAGGTGTGCCGCGCGGGCTCCGCGAGACGGTCGTCGAGCGGCTGGGCAGGCTGTCGCCGGAGGCCGCCGCGATCGCCGACGCGGCGGCCGTGCTCGCGGTCCCCGCGTCGGAGGAACTGCTGACGGCGCTCGCCGGGGTGAGCGCGGAGCACAGCGCCGACGCGCTGGTCGAGCTGCTCCGGACGTCCCTGCTGCGCGAGGCGGACCGGAGCAGGTACGAGTTCCGGCACGTGCTCGCACAGCATGTCGTCCACCGGCACATCCCCGCTCCCGTGCGGGTCCGGCTGCACCGGCGGGCCGTCGAGGTTTTGACGGCGATGACTCCCGCCCCGCTGGTGCAGATCGCCCACCACACTCTGGCGTCCGGCGACCTGGCCGGCTGGCTGCTCCGGGCACAGCAGGCCGCCGATCAGGCGATCGCCGTGCGTGACAACGGCACCGCCGCCTCGCTGCTGCGCCGTCTGCTCGCTCGGCCCGAACTCGATGACGAAGGGCGTGCCCGGGCGGCCCTGGCGCTGGCCGGGATCGCCGCCAGCGGCGTCGACTTCCAGACCGACGCCCGGCTGCTGCGCCGGCTCCTCGACGACCCCGGGCTGTCGGAGGAGGTCCGGGGCGAGATCCGGCTCGGTCTGGGCCTGGGCATGCTGAACGAGCACGCCGACCCTGCCGGGTTCGACGAGGTGGAGCGGGCTGCCGGGGAGTTGGCGGCCCGGCGGCCCGAGCGGGCCGTGCGGGCCATGGTCGCGTTGGCGCTCAAGGAGGCCGAGGGCCCCGAGTACACCCGTGCCTGGCTGGCGCGCGCCGAGGAGGCCGCCCTCGCCTGCGGTAGCGGGGCGGTGCAAGCCGCCGTTCATGCCACGCGGCTGACTCTGATGACCTGCCAGGGGGATCCGGCGGTCTGGGGCATGGTCGAGCGGCTGCCCCACCGCACGGACGACCGCGCGCTTCTCATGCAGACCGCCCGCGCCCTGCAGAACGTCGCCGACACCGCCGCCTACCTGGGCCACGACCGGCGGGCCGCCGCGCTGACGGCGGAGGCCGGTCAGGTCGCCGCACGTGCGGGGAGCCCGATCGTGATGTTCCTGGCACGTGGCACGCTGCTGCGGCTGGGTGCCCTGGCCGGCGAATGGGGCGGGCTCGAGGAACGACTCGATGCTTACGTCGCCGAGTACCCCACCGCGCGAAGTCCTCGCGCCGATCGGGCTGTCCTGTCCGGGACCCTCGCCGCTGCCCGAGGCCAGGCTGCCCGGGCGTTCGAGCTGTTCGGCGAGGCCTCCCGGATAGGCACCGACCAGTTGCTGGTGGGCATCGAGCTGCGGGCCGCCGTCGGCCTCGGCTCCCTCCACCTCGCCGAGGGCGACGCCGCGCGCGCCTGGTCGGTTGCCGAGAGGGCCGTGGGCACCGCGCGGCGTACTGCCGCGTGGCCCCGAGCGGCCGGCCTGCTGCCGGTCGCGGTCGAGGCGGCCCTCGCCTGCGGCCGGCGCGACACCGCCGAACAGCTGGCCGCCGCGGTCGAGCGCGGTCTGCGCGGGTGCGACGCACCGGCGGCCCGCGCCGACCTCGAGTCCGCCCACGGCCTGCTGCTCCTGGACGCCGCCCCAGAGGCTGCCGCCGGGCACTTCGCCGAGGCGGCGCGCAGCTGGCAGGAGATCGGGCGCCCGTACGAGACGGCGCGCGCCCTTGAGCGGCAGGGCGGCGCGCTGCGGCGGACCGGACCGGGTGCGGCGGCGCTCATCCCGTTCACCGAGGCGCTGACCCTCTTCAACGGTCTCGGGGCCGACGCCGACGCGGCGCGCTGCGGGCGAGGCATGAGCGGGCTCGGCCCGCCCCGCCGGGGCCCCGGACGGCGGGGGTACGGCGACGTCCTCTCACCCCGTGAGCACCAGGTCGCCGAGCTCCTCGCGGCAGGTGCGTCCAACAAGCTGATCGCCGAGAGCCTGTACCTGTCGCCACGGACGGTGGAGAACCACGTCGCCAAGGTACTGAAGAAGCTCGGCACCGCACGGCGGCAGGTGGCGAGCGTCTACCCGGGCGGGTCCGACGGCGGGTGAGCACTGCGCAGGGCAGGCCGCCGCCCGGGGATCGGGCGGCGGCCGGTACGGAGAAGCTGCGGCGGCGCGAGCGGGGGGATTCGGCGCGCCGCCGCCGTGGAGCCCGGTGCAGGCTGGACCCTCTGACCGTCCTGCACCGGGAGTCGATGCTGCCAGGCGGTCAGGCGGGCAGTCCGACGGCGCGCTCGCGGCTCCGGCGCTGCTGGATGACGACGGCCGCGACCAGCAGGGCACCCTGGGCGACGTTCTGCCAGAAGGAGTTGATGCCCTGGACGGTGAGGCCGTTCTGCAGGGCGCCGAGCAGGGCGACCGCGAGCAGGGTGCCGCCGATGCCTCCCTTGCCGCCCTTGAGGGCGCAGCCGCCGAGCGCCGCGGCGGTGATCGACTGGAGTTCCAGGCCCTCGCTGCCGGAGACGGGCTGACCGCTGCCGGTGCGGGCGGTGAGCAGGACGCCGGCCAGCGCGGCGACGGTGCCGCTGAGCGCGTAGGCGGCGATCAGGTACTTGTTGAGGTTGATGCCGGCCAGGCGGGCGGCGGTGTCGTTGCCGCCGATGGCGTAGATGTTGCGGCCGATGTCGGTGTACTTCAGCAGCAGGTGCACGGCGGCCGCGACCAGGATCAGGATCCAGACCATGGTGGGGAGGCCGGCGATCTTGCCCCGGCTGAGGAAGACGAACACCGGGTCGTTGAGGACGTAGCCCTGGGCCCGTCCGTCGGAGACCAGTTGGGCGACGCCCTTGTAGGCGGCGAGGCCGGCCAGGGTGGCGATGGTGGGGTTGACCCGGCCGTAGATGATGACGGCGCCGTTGAGCAGGCCGACCACCGCGCCGATGGCGAGCGCTCCGCCGATGCCGGCCGGGGCGCTGGAGCCGGCCGCGGTGAACACCATGGCGCTGACCACGGAGGCGAGGCCGGCCTGCGAGCCGACCGAGATGTCCAGGCCGCCGCAGATGATCACCACGGTCTGCACCACGGCCAGCAGCCCGGCGATGGTGGCCGCTTCGGCGATCACCTGGATGTTGTCCCAGCCGAGGAAGTTGGGGTTGAGCGAGCCGAACAGCACGACGACGAGGGCGAGCGCGCCGATCAGGCTGAGGTTCTGGCCGCCGACGGAGCCGAGCAGCGCGCGTGGGCCGCGGGTGGGCGGCTTCGGGGCTGCGGTGGGGGCGGTGCTGATGGTCATGGCGTTGCTCCGGTGCTGGCGTGGGAGTCGGTTCGGGAGTCGGTGGCCAGGTCGTCGGCCATGGCGAGGGCGAGGATGGCCTCCTCGGAGGCCTCGCCACGGTTCAACTCGCCGGTGACGCGGCCGTTCTGCATGACCAGGACGCGGTCGGCGAGGCCGAGGACCTCGGGCAGTTCGGAGGAGATGACCAGCACCGCGACGCCCTCGCGGGCGAGGTCGGCGATGATCCGGTAGATCTCGGCCTTGGCGCCGATGTCGACGCCGCGGGTGGGCTCGTCGAGGATCAGCAGGTCGGGCTTGCGGGCGAGCCAGCGGGCGAGGACCACCTTCTGCTGGTTGCCGCCGGACAGGGTGCGCACCTCGGTCTCGATCGAGGGGGCGCGTACCCGCAGCCGGTCGGCGTAGCGCTGAGCGAGGTCCTTCTCCTCCCGGAGTCTGACGAAGCGCCGGCGGCGCAGTCGTTCGAGGCTGACCAGTGTGGTGTTGTCACGGATCGTGCGGTGCAGGAACAGGGCCTGCGCCTTGCGCTCCTCCGGGGCGAGGCCGATGCCGGCCCTGATCGCCCGCTGCGGACTGCCCGGGCGCAGGTTCCGGCCGGAGAGGGTGACGGTGCCGGAGCGGACCGGCGCGTCTCCGGCCAGCGCGAGGGCGAGTTCGGAGCGTCCGGCGCCGATCAGGCCGGCCAGGGCGACGACCTCGCCGGCGTGGACGGTGAGCGACACGTCGTGGACGTCGTCGGTGCTGAGCCGGTCCACGTCGAGCACCACCCGGTCGGTCGCGACGTTCTGCCGGACGAACAGGGACGACAGGTCGCGGCCGACCATGAGCCGGACCAGTTCGCCCTCGTCGGTCCCGGCGGCGTCGACCACGCCGGCGAGCCGGCCGTCGCGCAGCACCGCGATCCGGTCGGCGAGCTGGAAGATCTCCTTCATCCGGTGGGAGACGTAGACGACCGCGATGTCCTGCGCGCGCAGTCGCCGGATCAGGGCGAACAGGGCCTCGACCTCGTGCTCGGACAGCGAGGAGGTGGGCTCGTCGAAGGCGATCGCGCGGGGCGGCACCGCACCGGTGAGGGCGCGCAGGATCTCGACCAACTGACGTTGCGCTGCGGTGAGTTCGGAGCCGAGAAGGTCGGGGTCGAGGATCTTGGCGAAGCCGAGGCGGTCCAGGTCGGCGGTGATCCGGCGGCGGAGCTCGGCGCGGTCCAGCCGGCGGCCGGAGCGGCGCGGCAGCGAACCGGCGTAGACGTTCTCGGCGACCGAGACGTGCGGGATGATCTCCGGCTCCTGCGGGATGATCCGGATCCCGGCCCGGCGGGCGTCGATCGGCGAGTTGAGGTCAAGGGGCTCGCCGTCGAACAGGATCCGGCCCTCGCTGGGCCGGTGGTCGCCGGTCAGGATGCGCAGCAGGGTCGACTTCCCGGCGCCGTTCTCGCCCATCAGGGCGGTGACCCGCCCCGGCGGGAAGGTCAGGTCGACGCCGTGCAGCGCCTGGACGGTTCCGAAGCTCTTGCCGATGTTCTCGGCCGTCAGGCCGGTCGGCGCGGCGGGCGAACGGCTGGGTGTGGTCATCGTGGCCTCAACTGACGGTGCGGTACGGGTGGGAGAGGGCGGGGGCCGGTGCGGCGGTCCAGGGGTGTGACGAGGGCCGCACCGGCCCGTGGGTGCGTCAGCCGCAGGTGACGCCGGCGGCCTGCCAGGTGGCGGCGTCGACCATCTTGGTCGGGGCGAAGGCCTCGGCGGGCATGTCCGTGCCGTTCCTGAGCTTCTCGAAGAGGGTCTGGACCGAGAGGGCGCCGACGTCCTTCCCGTTGATGAACAGCGCGGCCTTCATGCCGGAGGGCTTGCCGGACTTCCACTCCTTGCAGGCCAGGTACGCGCCGAGGCCGACACCGTCGATGTCGTCGGGGCTGACGCCGGCGTTCTGCAGCGCGGTGACGCCGCCCTGGACGTTCTCGTCGTTGCAGCCCCAGACCACCCAGTGCTTGACGCCGGGGTTGGCGGTGACCGTGGCGGCGACCTTGTCCTGGGCGCCGGTCGGGGTGTTGTCGGTGGCGACGTCGATGTTCTGCACGCCCTGGACGGCGGAGCTGAACGCGGCCTTCGCCGCCTTGACCCGGTCGCCGCAGACGGTGACGTCCTGCTTCCAGGCGGAGATGATCCGGGTGTCGGCGGGGTTCCAGCCGGCCTTCTGGAACTCCTCGGCGGCCCGCTTGCCGACCTCGCCGCCCATCTGCTCACCGCTGAAGCCGATCCGCGGCACCAGGTCGCCCTTGGCACACGACGAGGGAGCGGGACCGGTGGCGCAGACCTGGTCGTCCGAGGTCAGCAGCGCGACCTTGGCGTCCCGGGCCATCTGGACGACCTGCGGGCCGACCGCCGGGTCCGGCACCACGACGATCAGGCCGTTGGACTTCTGCGCGATGGCGGCCTGCACCTCACTGACCGTCTTGTTGGCGTCGCTGCCGAGGTTGACCACCTTCAGGTCGATGCCGAGCTCGGCGGCCTTCGCCTTGGCCCCGGCGGCCTCGCCGACGAAGTACTCCTGGTCGCCCTGCTTCTGGAGGTAGGTCAGGGAGATCTTCCCGCTGACGGGTGCGGCCTGGGTGTCGCCACCGCCGGAGGTCCGGCCGGTGGAGCAGGCGGTGAGGGCGAGGACGGTGGACAGGCCGAGGACGGCGGCGGGGAGCAGACGGGCGCGGACGGGGGACATGGGGGCGGCTCCTGGGTGGGCGAGCGAGACCGACCGGATGCAACAGAACCGATCAGATCTCATCACTTTCAAACGCGACGCAGCACAGCAAAACGGCCTGCCGACCTCCCCGTCAAGAGCCTGAAACATGCGAACCGCGGCCGATATCCCTTTGTTACCGACACCACCTCCGGAGGATTATCCGGCTCCCGTCGTCGGGTAATCCGGGAATACTCACGATAAGGACTACCCATTGAATGGGTGTCCATTGATTAGGTATTCGAGGCCGACGGGATCCGGATGATTCCCCGGCTCCGGTGGCCGACAGTGGACCCCCGCAACCCCACCCCGGTGCCCGAGAGGCGGACCTCGTGACGCGACTGCTCGGCGCGGGCGGACCGGTCGCGATCGGCAGGTACCCGCTCGTCGGCCGTGGCGGCGAGCTGGACCGCCTGCTCCCCGCACTCCGTCGGCCACCGGCAGTGGTCCTGGTCGAGGGCGAGACGGGGATCGGCAAGTCGCGGCTGGTCGCGGAGGCGGCCGCCGTGATCCGCGCCGAGGGCCGGCCGGTCCTCACCGGTTTCTGCCAGCCGCTGCCCGAACCGTTCCCGTACGGGCCGCTGGCCGACGCCCTCCACAAGGCCGGGCCCTGGCTCGGCGACACCGCCCTCCCGGCGGCGGTCGGCCCGCTCGGCCCCCTGCTTCCCGGCCTGGCCGACCGGCTGCCGCCCCCGACCCCCGGTGCCCGCGAGCGGCGTCCGGCACCTGCCGAGGTGCTCTCGGCGGTACGCGCCCTGCTCGGTCTGCTCGGGTCGGCGGTCCTGGTGGTCGAGGACCTGCAGTGGGTCGACGACGCCTGCCGTGACCTGCTCCTGCTCCTCGCCCGGGACCTCCCGGACCGGCTGGGCCTGGTGCTCACCTACCGGCCCGAGGACGTTCCGCCCGGCCGCTTCCCGCTCGGGTCCGCCTTCCGCCACCCACCCGCCGCCGGCGGGCTGACGATCCGCCTCGCCCCGCTGACCGCTCACGGCCTCCGGGAGCTTGCCCAGGCGGCGCTCGGCAGACCGCCGGCCCCGTCGCTCGTCGCAGCCCTGCGCGAGCGCAGCCAGGGCCTGCCGCTCGTGGCCGAGGAAGACCTCGCGCTGCTGGCCGAGAGCACACCCGCCGGCTCCCCGTCCGAGTGGCCCTGCGCTGCCACCGGTCCGGAGGACGGCGCGCTCCGCCTGCGCGGCGCCGCCGTCCCCGGGGGGGTTCCGCGACGCCGTCGCCGAGCGGATCTCCGCACTCTCCCCCGCCGGCGCCGCGATCGTCAAAGCGGCGGCCGTCCTCGCGGGCCCCGCCGAGGAACCCCTCCTCGTCGAGGTCTCCGGACTGGAAGCCGACGCAGGCGGCCTCGGACTCGTGGAGGCCCTCCGCAGCTCCCTGCTGCACGAGCGCGACGGCAACCACTACGCGTTCCGCCACGCACTCGCCGGGCGGGCCGCGTACCAGCAGGTGCCGCTCCCCCGACGGCTCCGCCTGCACCGGCGCGCCGTCGCCGCGCTGGAGCGGCAGTCGCCCACCCCGCTCGCCCTGATCGCCCGGCACGCGCTGGCCCTGGGCGAGCGGGACGAGTGGCTGCACCGGACCGAGGAGGCGGCCGAGCGGGCGGCCGCGGCCGGCGACCGCGAGGCCGCCACGACGCTGCTGCGCGGGATCCTCGACCAGCCCGCCCTGGAGCCCGATCGCCGCGAGCGGGCCGCGCTCGCGCTGGCCCGGTGCACGGGCGACGGCCTCGGGGGTGCGGCCGACACCGCCCAGCTGCGATCCGTCCTGGAGCTGCCCGGGCTGTCCCCGGCCTCCCGGGGCTCGATCCGCCTCGCCCTCGGCCTGGTGCTGCTCAACCAGGCGGCGGACCGGGCCGGCTTCGCCGAGCTGGTCCAGGCGGTGGACGAGCTGGCCGATCGGCCGGAGCAGGCCGCCCGGGCCGCGCTCGCCCTCGCCCTGGACGAGGCCGAGCCGCCGGCCAGGGCCCGCGAGTGGCTGGCGCGCGCCGAGTCCGCGGTGGCGGACGGATCCGAGGACTCCCTGCGCGCGGCGCTGCGCACCACCCGCCTGACCCTGCTCTGCCACGACGGCGATCCGTCCGGGTGGCCGCTGCTCGACCTGCTCCCCCGCGACCCGCAGGACATCGAAGCGCTCGGCCAGTCCGCGCGGGCCCTGCACCGCACGGGCGAGGGCGCGGCGGCCCTCGGGCACGACCGGCGCGCGGCCGCACTGCTGGCCGAGAGCGTCCGCCTGGCCGAGCAAGCCGGCCTTCCGGCGCTCGCGCTCCGCGGCAGGCTGAGCCTGCTTCGTCTCGACCTCCTCGCGGGCCGGTGGGACGGCCTGGAAGAACGCTTCGACGCGCCGGCCGTCGACCGCCCCGAGCTCGCCTCGTCCGAGGTGGAGCGCTCGCTGGCGCTGGGCCTGCTGTCGGCGGCGCGCGGCCGGACCGGCCGCGCCCTGCACCACTTCACCCTCGCCGCGGCGAGGGCGCAAGCCTCACCCGACCTTGCGCCGATCCTGCGGGCGGCCGCGGGGCTGGCCTCGGTCCGGCTCGCCCGGGGCGCCGCGCGGGATGCCATGACGGCGGCCGGTCCCGCGGTGGCCCTGCTGCGCCGGGGCACTGCCTGGCCACGGGCGTCCGGCCTGCTCCCGTCGGCGGTGGAGGCCGCGCTGGCCTGCGGCGACCGGGCCTTCGCCGAGCGTCTCGCCGAGGAGGCGGAGCAGGAGCTGCGCGACCGGGACGCCCCGGCCGCCACCGCCGAGCTGCGTCTCGCCCAGGGCCATGTGCTGCTGGACGCCGAGCCTGGCCCCGCGGCCGAGCACTTCACCGCCGCCCACGCGGCCTGGCAGGCCATCGGCCGGCCGTACGACGCCGCCCGGGCCCTGGAGCGGGCCGGTCTCGCCCTGGCCCGCTCCGGCGATCCCGCGGCGACGGCCGCTCTCGCCGACTCCACCGACGCGTACGCGCGCCTCGGCGCCACCGGCGACCTGGCCCGCTCCCGGCGGCTGGCCCACGAGCTGGGCCTCTCCCGCGCACCCTCGCCCGGCCGACGGGGCTACGGCGACCGGCTCTCCCCGCGGGAGCGGCAGGTCGCCGAGCTACTGGCGAGCAGCGCCTCCAACCAGGAGATCGCCACCGCGCTCCGACTGTCCCCCAGGACTGTCGAGAACCACGTGGCGAGTGTCCTCAGAAAACTCCGCACCACCCGGAAGTCCGTGGCCGACGCGATCGACTCGCCGACTCTCCCGGACCGGTCGTGATCCGGCCGAAAGACTGAGTATTCGAGTTGTCCGGCGGAATCCGTGGGACCGACCCATTGACCGTCGACCCACCGTCACCCTACTGTGCGCTTCTGGTCGTATTCGTTGATTTGTGATTGATCGTGGCCTCCCACCCAGCCGCAGACGCGGTATGCGGTACGCCGTTCCGGCGTCGCACGAAAGGCAACTCCCCCATGCGCGGTTCCCTCCGCGTCCCGGCCATCCCCGGACGCACCCTCAGAAAGGCGGCCGTTGCCGCCTCACTCCTGCTGTCCTGCGCACTCGTCGCCGGACAGGCCGTCACCCCGGCCGAAGCCGCCACCCCTGCCGCGGCCGCCACCGCCGCCCCGGTGAGCACCTCGATCACGGTGGACGGCACCAAGACCGGTCGGGTCTTCGACGGCGTCGGAGCCGCCAGCGGCGGCGGCGGCAACTCCCGCCTCCTGATCGACTACCCCGAGCCGCAGCGCAGCCGGCTGCTGGACTACCTCTTCAAGCCGGGCTACGGTGCCGCCCTCCAGTCGCTGAAGATCGAGATCGGCGGCGACACCAACTCCACCGACGGCGCCGAGCCCAGCTACCAGCACACCAAGGGCGCGGTCGACTGCAACCAGGGCTACGAGTGGTGGCTCGCCGAACAGGCCAAGGCCCGCAACCCGAACATCAAGCTCTACGGCCTCGCCTGGGGCGCGCCGGGCTGGATCGGCGTCAACGACCCCGCCAACCCGGCCCCCGGCCAGCCGTACTTCTGGTCCCAGGACATGATCGACTACATCGGCGGCTGGTTCGGCTGCGCCGCCCAGCACAACCTGTCGATCGACTACATCGGCGGCTGGAACGAGCGCGATTACGACGCCCCCTGGTACAAGAAGCTGAAGAGCGCGCTTGTCGCCGGGGGCCACGGCAGCACCAAGGTCGTCGCGGCGGACAGCTACGACTGGAACCTCGCCACGGCGATGACAGGCGACCCGGCGCTGAACAACGCGATCGACGTCATCGGCATGCACTACCCGTGCGGCTACCTCGGCGCGATGACCAACTGCCCCAGCACGGCGACGGCACAGGCGCTCGGCAAGCCGATCTGGGCCAGCGAGAGCGGATCGCAGGACTACAACACGGGCGCCCCGGCCGTGGCGCGCGCGATCAACCGCGACTACATCGACGGCAAGATGACCTCGTTCATGAACTGGCCGGTCATCGCGGCGCTGTACCAGAACCTGTTCTTCTCCACCGACGGGCTCTCGCTCGCGGCGCAGCCCTGGTCCGGCAACTACTCGATCGGCCAGACCACCTGGGTCACCGCGCACACCACCCAGTTCACCCAGCCCGGCTGGAGGTACCTCGACACGGCGGTCGGCTACCTGGGCGGGAACCGGACGAACGGCAGCTACGTCGCGCTGAAGTCGACGAACAACACCGACTACTCCACCGTCATCGAGACCATCGACGCCACCGCGGCGCAGACCGCCACCTTCACGGTCGCCGGCGGACTGAGCACCGCCCAGGTGCACGTCTGGTCGACCGACCTCTCCACCGCGAGCGCCGCCGACGACTTCGTCCACCAGCAGGACGTCACGCCCGTCAACGGCTCGTACAGCCTCACCCTCCAGCCCGGCCACGTGTACACGGTGACCACCACCACCGGCCAGGGCAAGGGCACCGCCACCCCGCCGGCGCCCGCCCCGCTGAACCTGCCCTACGCGGACGACTTCGACACTCCGGCCGCCACCGCCTCGCCGAAGTACTTCTCGGACATGAACGGCGCCTTCCAGACCGGCGGCTGCGGCGGCGGCCGCACCGGCGCCTGCCTGCGCCAGATGGCCCCCACCGCCCCGATCCACTGGACCGACGAGCCGAACAAGGCGCCCTACACCATCGTGGGCGACCTGAGCTGGGTCAATTACACCGCCGCCGTCGACACCCTCTTCGAGCAGCCGGGGTCCACCGAGGTCCTGGGCCGCGTCAACCAGCAGGGCCGCAACGACAACGGTCTCAACGCCTACCACCTGCGACTGAGCGACACGGGCGCCTGGGCGATCCTGAAGAGCGACCTCACCTGGAACTTCACCACCCTCGCCGCCGGCACCGTCACCGCGCCCGGCCTGAACACCTGGCACCACCTGGCGCTCACCATGCAGGGCTCGACCCTGACCGCCGCGATCGACGGGCAGACGGTCGGCACGGTCACCGACCACTCCTTCACCTCCGGCATGGCCGGCCTGGCCCTGACCGGCTACCAGACCCAGCAGTTCGACAACTTCGCCCTGACTCCGGGCACCGGCAGCAGCTCCTTCACCGGCCAGGTCCCGTCCGGCGTGACCGGCAAGTGCCTCGACGCCTTCGGCAACTCCTCCGCCGACGGCACCAAGGCCATCATCTGGAGCTGCAGCGGCGCCGACCCGGCCCAGGTGTGGACCTGGGACAACGGCACCCTGCTGCACGGCGGCAAGTGCCTCGACGTGGTCGGCCAGGGCACCACCAACGGCACCCCCGTCGACCTGTGGACCTGCAACGGCGGCACCAACCAGCAGTGGACCCCGCAGACCGACGGGAGCCTCAAGGGCGTCCAGTCCGGCCTCTGCCTCGACGACCCGGCCGCCAGCACCACGGACGGCACCCAGCTCGTCGTGTGGACCTGCAACGGCGGCACCAACCAGAAGTGGACCCTGCCGTAACCCGACAGGGCCGCCCCGGCGACGGCGACGGAACACGCGCTCACCGACAGCCCGTCCCGCTGCCCCCGGACAGCAGGCCTCAAACGGCTCGCCACCGTGACCGCCCTGCTCCTCGCCGTCGCACTGCAGGGCGGACAGGTGGCAACCACCCCGCGGATGGCGCACACCGCCGAGCCCGGAGAGGCTGGGGTGACGGCCCCTGGCCCCGGCGTTCAGGCGATCTCGACCGCCCGGATCACGACGGCGTGTCGACCGTTACCTCGCTTGGGTGCATCCGCCCCCCGGCGGGTGGTTGCCGCGCGGGCCGTCGACGGCGGTGAGACGACTCAGGCCTGACGCGACGTTCGGGAGCGCCAACCGAACTGCTCGCCCTGAACAGCAGATCCGCCACGACCGGCAGACGCAGTTGGCGCGGCTGCGGTGGGCCCGGACCGCCTGAGCGTGTTCACTCTAATCCGGGGCGTTTGTCTGGGAATATTCCGGTTCAAGCCCACCGAGAAGGAGTAGCCATGTCTGTGATCTTGACGCTGCAGGTCGCCGGCGACGCGACGGCGTTGGAGCAGTACGCCCGGCAGCACGCGAAGACGTTCCACGGTGTCCTCGAAGCAGCGAAGGCCCACGGCCTGATTGCGCATCGGTTCTACGGATCCGAGGATGGCGGCAGCGTGCTGGTGCTGGACGAGTGGCCCGATCGGGAGAGTTTCGAGTCGTTCTTCCAGGAGCAAGCGTCCGAGATTCGGCCGATGTTCGAAGCGGCTGGCGTGACGGAGCAGATCGAGCCGAAGATCTGGCGGGAGCTCGGGACGGACGATGCCTACGGCTGGGGTGCCTGACAAGGTCGCCCGGCGTGCGGCGGAGCGGCCGGAGGCCCGCCAACGAGGCCGACACCCAGGCGTCCCGCCCACCCGACCAGGCGCCCACCCGATCGACGAAGCCGGCGCAGGTCAAGCGGCCTGCTTGACCTGCCCCAGGGCTGAGCGGCCTTCTCAGCCCTCGACGGCCATCCGGACGCCGAGGAGGAGAAGCACACCGCCGGGCAGTCAGACCGGTGGGAGCCGCGGTCCTGCTGCGGCTCCCACGTCGATGGATCCGGTCAGGGCAGCAGGTGGGTGGCCATGCGCTCCCACTGGCGGATGGGGACGATGCCCGGCGTGGGGGTCAGGAGGTGGAGGCTGACATGGTCGGCTCCGGCGTCGAGGTGTTCGCGGACGCGGCGGGCGACGTCCTCGGCATCGCCGTGGGCCACAAGGGCGTCCACGAGCCGGTCGTCGAGCGCGTCCACGTCCTCGTACCCCAGGTCGTGCAACAGCGCGCGCCGATTGGGCAGGGCTGCCGCGGTGGTGGCTGTCGCCAGTTCGGCAGTCCGTGAGCGGTCGTCACTCAGGACGCACAGTTGGGTCACGGCCAGGAGTGCGTCGGGCCCGAGCGCTGTCCTCGCCGTTCGTGTGTATTCGACGGGCATGCCCAACACGGTGGCGCCCCAAGCGCGTTCGGCGGCAAGCGTGAGCATGTCCGGGTCCAGGGCCGCGACCAGGCGGTACTGCGAGGCTGTCGTGCCCGGCGGACCGAACGGGGCGGCGTCCAGCGTGTCGAGGTAGGCGCGCATCGCGGCGGGCGGCGGCTCGAAGCGGCGACCGCGGACGTCCTCGGCGAGACTGGGGTGGCTCTCCCACAGCCCCAGCAGGAATCGCCCGGGGAACGCCTCCCCCAGGGTTCGGTGGGCGGCGGCGGTCGTCACCGCGTCGCGCGCATAGATGTCGGCCATGCCGACGGCCACGGTGATCCGCCGAGTGGCGGCCAGCAGGATCGCGGCCTGTGCCATGGCCTCCCGCCCGGTGGTCTCGGCGAACCACAGGGTGCCGTAGCCGAGGTCCTCAACTGCGGCCGCGGCCTCGCGAAGTCCTGCCGCGGGGTAGGTGTCGAGGTCGCCCGCCCAGATCCCGATGCGCCCGAGGTCGGGCTCGCGCCCGTTCATGCGTGCTGCCCTGCGGTGGGCTGGGTGGCCAGGAAGGCGGCGATCCGGGCGGCGCCGGTGCGTTCCAGCCAGGTGGGGAAGTTCATCGCTCCGGGGTGGATACGGCGGGTCGCGGTGATGTCCGCGCGGTAGCCGCGTTCGTTGAGCCACTCGGTGGCGTACGCGAAGTCCTCGTTGAAGGCCCGGATCTCTTCGATCGGGATCCGGGCGTACGGCAACGGACGCCCGAGCGCGTTCTCGATGGTCGCGGCGATCTGGACCGGCGTGAGTTCGTCTCCCGCGAGGGCGATTTCGCGGCCGATCCAGTCTTCGGGCCGGGAGAAGGCCAGCGCGGCGACGAAGCCGACGTCGTCCACGGCCATGATCTGCAGGCCGGTCGCCCCCACCACCACGACGGTCTTTCCTGTCGGTTCCACGAGTCTCCCCATGTCGCATGCCGACGAGGGTCCGCGCCCATAACTGGGGTGGCCCTCCGGTTATCGGGCGATACGATATGGAGGGCCACCCCAGTTAGCAAGTCGTCAGGAGATTCCGTGCCCAAGAGCGCAGCTGACCCGGCTTCGCGGCCGATGCGTGCCGACGCGCGCCGCAACTACGACCGGATCCTGGCCGCGGCCGAGAGCCTCGTCGCCGAACACGGTGTCGAAGCCTCACTGGAGGAGATCGCCCGGCACGCCGGAGTCGGCTCGGCCACGCTCCACCGGCACTTCCCCTCCCGGCAATTGCTCCTGGAAGCCGTCTTCAAGGGCCGGGTGGACGCCCTGTGCGTCAAAGCGCGTGACCTGCTGTCCGACCCCGATCCCGGAGCCGCACTCGTCAGCTGGCTCCGCACCGTCGGCGCACACGCCGTGACCAACCGGGGCTTGGGGGCTTCAGTGATGCACGGCACCCGCGACGGCGGCCCCACGCTGGGAAGCACCTGCCACGCGATGATCACCAGCGCCGGCGACGAACTCCTCGGCCGCGCCCGCCACGTGAACGCCGTACGCCCCGACGTCACCATCACCCACCTGCTCAAACTGGTCGGCGCCATCGCTTCGGCCACCGAGGGGGACCCCGACGGCCCGGTCGAGGCCGACCGGCTGCTCGACCTGGCCATCGACGGGGTCCGCGCGCGCTGACGCTTCACCTCCCAGCCAAGGAGCGCAACGCCTGACCTCGGTCGGCCTCACGCCGGCCGGACGGCTCGTCGATGGCGGGCAGCGGGCCGGCGAGCAGCTCCAGGACCAGGCCGTGGGCGGTAGCCGCCACAACGCGGGGTCATCTTCGCGGCGGCCGGTGCCCGTCCGGCGGGGTCAGGGTGGTGTGGCGCCGGGGGAAGTCCGCCGGGGGGAGTCTGAGCTCCGCCCAGACGGTTTTTCCCGCTCCGGCGGGGATGGTGCCCCAGGCGCTGGCGAGCCGGTCGACGATGCGCAGGCCGCGGCCGTGGGGCTGGTCCGCCGCCGGGTGCCGCATCCGTGGCGGGTCGGACACGGCGTCGGTGACGGCGATCCGCAAGGTCTGCCGGTCGGGGTCGAGCTGGAGGTCCAGGGCGAGCGGGCCGCCGGCGTGATGGGCGGCGTTGGAGAGCAGTTCGGCCGTCACCAGCAGTGCGTCGTCGGTGGCGGTGGTGTCCGCGTCGGTCCCCCAGAGCGCCAACCTCGACCGGATGAACGCCAGGCCGCGGCGCGAGCACTGCGTGCTGCCCGAGGGGAAGCCCAGACGGTCGTGGAAGGCGGGGGCAGCCAGCGGTCCGGGCATGAGAACTTCCGTGCAGAAGCCGATCGGGGTTCGACCCCGTCGTGTGCCCAGCTGGACGCGCCCTACACCGTGGGTGAGGGCCTGTGATGGCGCGCCGCGCGTTCCAGGGACGGGTAGACGGGGAGGACGAGATCGGTCTCGGTGATCCGCAGGACGCGCCGCGCCATCGGACTGGGCGCCGCCAGGACCATCGGGACGCCGCCGGTGTTCGCGCGCCGGCGAGCGGTGAGCAGGGCGTTCAGGCCGCTGGAGGTGAGCAGGGTGACGGCGGACAGATCCACGGTGAGCAGGGCCGGCGCCTGGTCCAGTACCCGGGCCAGGGCGTCCCGGACCAGTTCTTCGTTGTCGATGTGCACGTCCCCGGCCAGGGAGCACACCACGGCGGTGCCCTTGCGGGTGATCGCGATCCTCAGGTCCGGCTCCGAACACACGTCTGCGTGTTCTCGGTATGTGGTCACGGCACTGCTCCGAGCCCACCGAAGGCTCCACCGTCAGAGGTGGGCCGGGGCATCGAACCCCGCGCAAACGGGCGGGGGGACAGTGCGGCGACAGCCGACGGGCATCCGGTCCGCCACGGTGACGGAACCGGTTCAACCCTCTCCTACCCCGCGCAGTCGCATCCACACGGAGTCCGGCCGAGCGACAGGGGCCGCGCCGCTTGGGCCGGCACCCGCGGGCACCGGCGATGTGGCGGGTTCACGGCATCGGAACGGCGTGCAGGCAGGGGTGTCCCGCGGTGCGCGGTGCAGTCCGCGGGGGCGGACAGCCGGTCGCTGCCTCGCCCTCGATCTGCAGCCGCCACACTTCGGTGGCGTCCGTCACGCACCGGTTCTCCACTGGCGTGCCCTGGACGCGGCGGCCGCGCCTTCGGGGCCGTTCTGACCGCCTATGACGATTTCCCCGACGCCGAAGCCGCCGTTCGAACCCGGACAGGCTGGGATGACGACCCCTGGCCCCGGCGTTCAGGCGGTCTTGACCGCTCGGATCAGCTGCCGGCCGGAGGCGAGCGGTGCGGAACGGCCATCCCTTCTGACCGGCGTTACGGTGAGGAGGTGGCCGCCGGTCTTCGCGGCCTCCGCCGCCGGCACGGCGGCGTCGCCAGGCTGGAGGGCGACATGACCCACGCGTCGCCGGACGGATCGGCGCCCGTCGCGCACCTGAAGGTGGACACCCACCGGGCGGGCGGAGCGCTCGTGTGCCGCATCACCGGAGACCTGCACCTGGAGACCCTGCCCACGGTGAAGCCGGCACTCGAGGCCGCAGCGGCCGAGCGGCCGTCCCTGCTCTGCCTGGACCTCCATGACGTGCACCTGTGCGACGCCGCCGGCCTCGGCTTCCTCCTCCACCTCAGCCGGCGGCTGCCACTGGCGGTCATCAACCCCGGACCGGCCCTGGCCCGCATCCTGAAACTGACGGGCTGCGAACAACACCTGCGCGTCTTCCCCACCGTCCAGGACGCCGCCGCGGCCATGCAACGCCTCGATCACCGACCCTGACCCAGGCGACACCGGCCCCACCGGTGTCGTGACCGGCCTGTCGGTGTGGGGGTGAAGCGCGGATGGCGGTGCTGGCCGTAGTCGGAGGCAGCTCGCATCGTCGTCCCCGCCGCAGTGGCGCGCACGTGTGGGATCAGGGCAACCACCCGCCGGGGGGGTGTGTGGTACCCGCTGACCGACGACGAGGCCGAGCCCCGCGGCTTCCACGGGCTGGCCCCCTCCGGCCGGGCCCGCTGACGGGGAACTCCCCTACGATTCGGCCCTGGGACCCCGTGTCACGTCGCCGCACGCGGTGACACGACGATCTGCCGCGCCGAGAGGGTCGTCGACCTCGATCCAGCCGGTCTGCCGGCCGTGCTCTTCGAGCGCCTCGATGCCCGGAGTGCTTGGCCGGGTGAGGTGGATCAATATCAGTTGAGCCTGCGGGGGCTCGGTGCGGGCAGGAGCTCGCACAGGGTCTTCGGGTCGCGTGCGGTGCGCTGGACGGTGCCGTCGGGGCGGACGAGCGCCGCTACGGAGTGGCCCCGGCGGAGCCAGCGGTGCAGGGGGCTGCCGGGGGAGGCGGTGACCAGGACAGCGCCGCGGTCGTGGACCTCGGCGTGCAGGGACGGGGTGACGGATGCGGAGGTGACCAGTGCGTAGCGGCCGGCGGCCAGGTCGTCGAGGCGTTGGCCGGTCGGCAACTGGGCGTTGGGGCACAGCTGTCCCGCGAGGCCGAGCCAGAGCCGTCGTCGATCGACCAGGCTTGAGCGGTGCAGGGCCGGGGTCTGGCTGTCGAGGATGCGGTTGCTCAGGCCGGGAACGCGGTGCAGGTGGGGTGCGAGGATGCGGCGCAGGGCGCTGCCGGTGTCCCCGCCGGCGGTCATGGCGGTGCCGATCAGCTTCGCGAGGGTGATCATCGAGCGGGTGTGGGGTTTTCGTTCGGCCTCGTAGCTGTCCAGCACGTGTTCGGGGAGGCGCCCGTCGAGGACGGCGGCGAGCTTCCAGGTGAGGTTGGCGGCGTCGCGCAGGCCGGCGCCCATGCCCTGTCCGATGAAGGGCGGGGTGAGGTGGGCGGCGTCGCCGAGCAGGAAGACGTGCTGCTTGCGCCAGCAGTCGGCGATCTGGGCGCGGAAGGTGTACTCCGCCGTGCGCACGATCTCCAGCTCGTCTGCGGGGACGTCCTGAGTCCAGGGTCGGATGAGGGGGTGCAGACGGGTCATGTCGCGGTAGTCGTCGGCGCTTTCGCCTGGCAGGAGGTGGAACTCCCAGCGGTAGCGGCGCTCGCCGACGCGCATGTAGGTGGCCGCACGCACCGGGTCGCAGACCTGGTGCACGCCTTCCCAGTGGGCCAGGTCGGCGTCGGTGGCGACGTCGACGACCAGCCAGCGCTGTGCGAAGGCCAGGTCGTGCATGGTGGAGCCGATCGTCGAGCGGGTCAGGCTGTTCGCGCCGTCGCAGCCGAGCACGTACCCGGCCGTCACGGTGCCGGTCTCGCCGGTGCTCCGGTCGGTGAGCCGTACCCGCACCGGCCCGCCGTCGGACTGCTCGATCGCGGTGATTTCCGCGTTGCCGCGCAGGGTGACGGTCGGGTGCCGTTCGAGGTTGGCGCGCAGCAGCTCCTCCAGTTGGGGCTGGTCGAACATGTTGGCCTCGGGGTGGCCGTGGCGGCCGAGGCCGGCGCCGCGCCGGAACTCGGCCAGCACCCGCAGCTCGCGGTCCAGGAGCCGCAGGCCGTGGGCGGGGCGGGAGATCGCGGCGAATTCCCCGGCGACCCCGAGGCGGGCGAGCAGCCGGTAGACCTCGTCGTCGAGGTGGACCGCCCGAGGCAGCGGATAGACCGACTCCCAGCGGTCCAGCACGAGGGTCTCGATGCCGTACTGGCCCAGCAGTGTCGCCGCCGTCAGCCCGGTGGGGCCCGCGCCGATGACGACCACCGGGACGGTGCCGGCGGTCATGACGCCACCGGGCCGGGCGTCACCCGGGACCACGTCCATCGCAGCGCGTACTGGTCGAGGACCGCGCTGATGGCCTCGCGGTCACCGGCGCCGGGGGCGACGGACACGACGACGGACCCGTCCTCGACCGCCGCGTCGACCTTCACGTCGTGGCCGTGACCGGCCAGGGCCTCTGCGACGGCCAGCCGGGTGGCGTCGGCCCGCAGGGCCGGCTTGTAGGGCTTGCCGACATCGGTCACCGGCAGCGCGGCGAGGACGGTGACGGACTTCGGCGCGGCCGCGCGTTCCGGGACGCGCGCGGCGGCCCACCGGCGGAGCTCGTCCTCGTTCACGTCGGTTTGCGGCGCGAGGGTCACGTACGCCACCGGGACCTCGCCCGCGTGCGGGTCCGGGCGTCCGACGGCGCCGGCGCCGGTGACGTGGGGGTGGGCGAGCAGCGCGTCCTCGATGACGGCCGGGTCGATGTTGTGGCCGCCGCGGATGATCAGGTCCTTGCTGCGGCCGGCCAGGTGGACGAACCCGTCCGCGTCAAGACGGGCCAGGTCGCCGGTGTCGAGCCAGCCGTCCACGAGCGTGCCGAGGCCGTCGAGGACCGGACGGCCCTGGGCGTCGCGGCCGGTGACGTAGCCGGCGAACACGGTCGGGCCGGCGATCGCCAGCAGGCCGGTCTGCCCGGCGGGCAGCTCCGCCCCCGAATCCGGGTGGACGACCTTCACCTGCTGGTAGGGCATGCGCTGCCCGACCGCGCCGGGGCGCGGCGCGTCGGGGAAGCTGCGGGCGCTGGCACAGGTGGCCTCGGTCAGGCCGTAGCCTTCGACCAGCGTCACCCCGGTGCGGGCCTCGAACGCGGTGCGCACGGCGTCGGGCAGCGGCGACGCGCCGACCATGGCGTACCGCAGGCTGCTGATGTCCGCCGCCCCGACCGGGCACTGGGCGAGCACTTGGTAGACGGTCGGCACGGCGCTCATGGCGGCGATGCCGTAGTGCTCGACGACCGACCAGAACTCCCCGTACAGGGCGGGTTCGCGGTAGCCGAGCGGCCCTGCCCACACGACCTGCTGGCCCTTGAACAGCGGCGCGAGCAGGGTCACCACGAGGGCGTTGACGTGGAAAAGGGGCAGGGCAGCGAAGATCACCGCGTCGCTGTCGAGCGTCGAGATGGCGGCGATCATCCAGGCGTTGGCGACTTCGCTCCCGTGGGTGTGGGCGGCGAGCTTCGGGGTGCCGGTGGTGCCGCCGGTGTGGAAGAACGCGGCCAGGTCGCCCGGCCGGGGCGATTCTCCCGTGAACGCGGACGCGTCCTCGGCCCGGGCCAGGTCGGCGAGGTAGCCGATGAGTACCCCGTCGATCCGCGGCAGCGGCGCGGGATCGCCCACTGCCGCCGTGGGCCGGAGCACCAGGACCGCGTCGAGCGCTTCGGCCAGCTCGGGCAGCTTCGCCCAGACGTCCGGGGCCAGCTCAGGGCCCGCGGCGACGAGGACCCGGGCGCCGGAGCGCCGCAGCAGCTCGCCCAGGTGCGCGAGGGCCAGACCGCCGTTGAGCGGCACGGCGATTCCGGCGAGCTGCGCGGCGAGCGCCGCGGGGATGAGTTCGGCGCAGTTGGGCGCCATCAGCGCGACCGGGGCGCCGCGGCGGACCCCGAACCGGTGCAGGACGTTGGCATAGCGGTGCACGCGCTCCAGCAGCTCCGCGAAGGTCAGCCGCACCGGCTCGCGCCACCGGGCGGCCTCGGGCAGCACCGTGAGCGCGGTGCGGTCCGGCCACCTGCCCGCCGCGCGGACGAGCAGGTCGTACGTCGAACCGGGCAGACCGCGCTCCTGGAGCGGGACGGCCTCGATCGGAGCCAGGTCGTCGGGGCCGCAGTAGGGGGGCCACAGCAGGTTCTCGGTCATCGCGCGTACCTCACCGTCGTGCGCTGGCGGCCGAGGTCGAGCGTGCCGTCGTCGGTGGCGACGGCGGCCTCCACCAGGTCGCCGTCGTGCAGGTACTTGTGGTTCTTGGCCTGGGCCTTGAAGAACAGCCGCCACTTGGTCGCGGCCGGCAGCAGTGATCCGAGGAGCTCGACCGGCTTGGGCGGCGCGCTGAGCGCGGTGCCGACGGGGGTGCCGGTGAGCAGCAGGTCGCCGGGGTCCAGCCGCTGGAAGCCGGTGAGTGCCTGGAGGGCCTCCAGGGGTCGGTAGATCATGTCGGCGGCGGGCATGTCCTGCCGAAGCTCGCCGTTGACCCACAGGCGCAGCCGCAGCTCGGCGAACCGGTCGAGGTCGCCTTCCTCCAGCACCACCAGCGCCGGTCCGGTGGGGGTGAAGGTGGGGTAGGACTTGGCCTCGTAGAACTGCGTCTTGGGTAGTTGCAGGTCCCGGGCGGAGACGTCGTTGGTGACCACGAGGGCTGCGACGTGGTCGGCGAGGTTGGCGGGGGCTACCTCGGTGCCGACCGGGAGCGGTGTGCCGATGACGAGGCCGATCTCCACCTCGTAGTCGAGCAGCCGCACGTGGGCGGGCTTGACGATGTTCTCGTAGGGGCCGCTGATCGACCCGGACGCCTTGCGGAAGAAGGTGAGCGGGACGCTCTTGGGGTCGAGTCCCGCGTCGGCCGCGTGCGAGGCGAAGTTCGTCATCTGGGCCACGACCCGGCACCCCGGGGTGACCGGGGAGAGCACCGTGAGGTCGGCGACCGGGACGCCGGGGTCGGTGCTGTGCACGGCGGTGGTGACGGCGTCCCGGTCGGCCAGCAGTTCGGCGGTGGTGGCGGCCGCGGTCTGCACGCGGACGGCGCGCTGGTCGCGGACGGCGTACCAGCCGTCGGCGGTGCGCAGGACGTTGACGCTCATCGGTTCGTCGCTTTCATCAGGCCCAGCAGGCGGCCGGGGTCGATCTCGTTGTCGGCGCGCAGTGCGCGCACGACTTCGCGGATCAGGGCGGGGGTGGGGTTGGCGCCGAGGAAGTCGCGGGTGGCGGGCGGGCCCCACTGGGCCAGGCCGCTGGCGGACATCGGGGCCCAGCCGGGTTCCAGGTCGCAGGAGAACAGGTCGCCGTCGGCGAAGTGCTCGACCATCAGCTTGTCCGGGTCACGCCAGTAGTCGAAGAGCTGGCTTCCCTGGATGTGCCGGCCGATGCCCCAGCTGCGCCGGTAGCCGCGCTCGGCGAGGTACTGCCCGCCGGCGGCGATCGCGTCGAGGTCGGTGACCTGGTAGGCGGAGTGGACGTAGCCGGTGCGCGGGCCCAGGTGCATCGCGAGGGTGTGGTGGTCGACCGGGGTGCTGCCCTGGTCGCAGCGCATGAACGCCATCGTCGGTCCGCGGTCGCGTTGGCCGTCCAGGAACAGGAAGTCGCTGACGATCAGGCCGAGGGTCTCCAGGTACCAGTCCAGGGCTTGGGTGAACCTCGGTGTCTCCAGGACCACGTGGCCGAGCCGCTGGATGCGGGCCGGTTCGCGCGGCGGGCGCTGGGCGGCGTTGGTCCGAGCCCGGCTACCACCGAAGTTGAGCGGGAGCGGCGGCTGTTCGGGCAGGGCCGGGAGTGGCTCGGTGCCGTGGACGACGCGGACCGGGAAGCCGGACGGGTCGACCAAGTCCACGACCCGCCCGCCACCGAACTCCCCCAGGTCGCGGACCGGACGGCCGGTGGCCCGGGCCAGGCGGTCCAGGTCCCCGCGCCCGGCGGCCCGGAACGCCGGCCCGAGGAACCGTGAGGCGCGGCCCCGGCGCAGCACCACGCACGCCGAGCCGGGCAGCGTGCCGCGCAGGTACAGCGCCCGGCCGGTGCGCGCGGCGACGGCGAAGCCGAAGTCCCGGGCGAACACCTCCGCGCGGGCCAGATCGGGCTTCTCGAACTCCAACCAGGCCAAGTCCGCCACCTTGATCACGGGCTGCCGGGCACGGCCGGGGTGCTCCCCGCGCAGCGCCCCGTGCTCGCTGTGCAGGTCCTGGTGGGCGGTGGTGCGCCCGGGCGGGCGGGCTCGGTCGTTCGGCATGGGGGGCTCCGTCAGGGGTGGCTCGAACGGACACGCTTCTGATGAGAAGCTCTTAACTGATAGAAGCATCAGTCTTGGCGGGTCGATCGTCAAGGGTCAGAGTGATGGAATCATCAGATCTGAATGCGCCTAAGCTGGTGACATGCCGAACCAGCTCGACCCCACCGACCGCCCCGCCAGTGCGAACCGCTTCGAGCGCCGCCGTGCGCGCACCCGCCAGGCGCTGATCGCCGCCGCCCGGGAGATCCTGGCCGAGACCGGCGAGACCTCGGCCAGCATCCAGGAGATCGCCGAACGCGCCGACGTGGGTTTCGGCACGTTCTACAACCACTTCGAGACCAAGAACGACCTCTTCGACGCCGCGGTCGGCGACGCCCTGGAGGAGTACGGCCAACTGCTCGACAGCGTCACCGAGGGCATCGACGACCCGGCCGCGGTCTTCGCCACCAGCATCCGCCTCACGCTGCGACTGGCAGCCTCGCACCCCGAGATCACCCAGATCCTGCGCCTGCGGGGCCTGCCGCACATCAACGCCGCCACCGGGCTCGGGCCGCGCGCCCTGCGCGACCTGGAGGTCGGCAAGGCGTCCGGCCGCTTCACGTTCGACGACCCGCTCGTGGCCCTGTCCGCGGTCGGCGGCGCGCTGATCGGCCTGCTCCAGCTCAACTCGGCAGGCGACCTCGGCGCAGAGGCCGGCGAGCAGCTGGCCGAGATGATCCTGTGCATGCTCGGACTCCCGGCGGACGAGGCCCACGAGATCTCCACCCGCCCCCTGCCCGATCTGCCCTGACCCCGGCAGCCACGCCGGCCGCGCACCCACCCAGGCCCCCCCACCGACCTCCGGCGCGGGGGCCTGCCGCCCTCCCGGTCGCACGGGGCACACCGGCGACCCTCAGCTGACGGAGAACTCGTAACTGATGGAGTCATCAGTTACGATGAAGTGCATGCCCTCGCCGGAGCCTCATGCATTCCCCGGCGCCGAAACGGTGACAGCGGACCGGACGCGCTCCGTCACGCTCGAATCCCTCGGAAATCGCTGCTCTCATCGTGATCAAGGCTCGCCGCTCCGCCACCCTGATCCAAGGGACGTACTCCATGACGACGACTCCCCGCCCCTCCCTCCCTCCGTCCAAAGAGGCCGCCGCGGCCCGGGCCGGCCACCGCGGCGTCCTGTTCTCCATGTGCCTGGCGCTCGTCCTGGTGGTCGCGTCGGTCTCGGCCCTCAACCTGGCCCTGCCCGACCTCGCCGTGGACCTGTCCGCCACCAACGCCTCACTCACCTGGATCGCCGACGCCTACACCGTGGCGCTGGCCGCGCTGGTCCTGCCCCTCGGCGCCATCGGCGACCGCATCGGCCGACGCCACGTCCTGGTCGCCGGCACCGTCGTCTTCGGCGCCGCCTCCCTCGCGGCGTCCTTCTCCGACACCACCGCCCACCTGATCGTGTGGCGGATCGTCATGGGCGTCGGCGCGGCCATGATCATGCCCGGCACCCTGTCCACGATCACCGCCGCCTTCCCGGCCGAGCAGCGCGCCAAGGGCGTCGCGGTGTGGTCCGGCTTCGCGGCGGCCGGCGCCATCATCGGCATGCTCGCCGCAGGCGCCCTGCTGGAGCAGTTCTCCTGGCGCTCCATCTTCGTCGCCAGCGCCATCACCGCCCTGGTCGCGGGGGCTGCCGCGGCAGCACTGGCCCCCAACACCAAGGACCCCCACCCCCACCGGCCCGACGTCATCGGCGCAACCTGCACCGCCGTCGCCATCGGCTGCCTGGTGTTCGCCATCGTCGAGGGCAACGAGCAGGGCTGGACCGAACCCGCCGTCATCGCCGCCCTGGCCGTCACGATCGTCGGCTTCGCCGCCTACGCCTTCTTCGGGCTGCGCAACGACCAACCGCTCCTCGACCCGCACCTGTTCGGCATCCCCGGTTTCCGCGCCGGCGCCGTCACCGTGCTGGTGCAGTTCATGGCCGTCTTCGGGTTCTTCTTCGTCGGCCTGCAGTACCTCCAGCTCATCCTCGGCTACAGCCCCCTGAAAGCCGCCGTCGCCCTCGTACCTGTCGCCGTCGTCGTCCTGCCCACCTCCCACGTCACCCCCCACCTCGTCACCCGGCTCGGCATGAAGGCCGTCATGGTCGCGGGCCTGACCCTGCTCAGCAGCGGCCTGTTCGCGATCTCCCGCATCCACGCCGACTCCGGCTACCTGCCCTTCCTCGGCGGCCTGGTCCTGTGCGGCCTCGGGATCGGACTGACCGGAGCCGCAGGAACCGCCGCCATCACCGGATCCCTCGGTCGCGGCCAGCAGGGTGTGGCCTCCGCGATGAACGACACCACCCGCGAGGTCGGTTCCGCCATCGGCATCGCCCTCATGGGCTCGGTCTACGGCAGCCACTACCGCGACGCCCTCCCTGCGAGCATCGACCAGCTCCCGCCCCAGGCCGCCCACTCCGTCCGCGACTCCGCGGCCGCCGGCCTGCAGGTGGCCCAACACGCCGGCGCACAGGGCCCCGCCCTGGCACAGGCCGTCAAGGACGCGTTCATCAGCGGCCTGTCGGCTTCCCTCGTCGTCGTCGCCGTCATCGTGCTCGCCGCCGCCATCGGGTGCCTCTTCCGCGCCCCCCACCAAGCCCCCAACGCCGGCGGCCCGCTGCCCCGCTCGGCTTGATGGAGCTGGCGGGATCCGGGATCGAGGTCGAGGACTTCGCCTTTGAGGAGGGTGACCTCGTGCTGCTGTACACGGACGGCGTCATCGAGGCACGCGACGAGTCCGGCGCCTTCTTCCCGCTCATCGAACAGCTGGCCTCGTGCCCCGGCGATCCCCAGACCCTTCTGCAACGGCTCTGCCAGGATCTCCTCGCCCACGCGGGTGGCCGGCTGAGCGACGACGCGGCGATGGTCGCCATCAAGCGCGAAACCACAACCACCGCGGTCGCCCCGCCGGTCGCGGCCCGAGGAGGGCTCCCCGTGGGCCAGGACGGTGACGAGGGCGAGCGGCAGCCTGCACCAGGGTTCGACACCGCTCCCGGACATGAAGACGTTGACAGGGCGTCGGACGCTGCCCGCCGCCAGTTCCCTCACAGCCGCATCCGGTCCTTCGTCCCCGTTCTCGTGGAAGAGGTCGCCACCGACCCCCTGCGCGAGAAGGAGCCGGCCCAGCACGACGTCGGGCCCGGTCCCACCACTGCCTGACGGGCGATCCGGCCGCGCGGTGGACGAGCCCTGCGGATGGCTTACCGTCCGCTGTGCAGTCGGCCGGGCGGATCGGCGCGCGTAGGCGCGGCTGGTCGGTGATGACGACCGTGTCCGTCGTCTCGCCTTCCAGCTGTTCTGGAGATCGCCCGGGCGAGGTGCTCGGCGAGCTGGACGCCGCGCTGGAGTGGGCCCGTGCCGGGGTGTGGGTGCTCCAGCAGTCCTGCCCCGGCCGTTCCGCGACGTCGTGCTCCGCAGCGAGCCGCGTCCTGTTCGCCTGCGCTGACCTGCCGCGCCGCCGAGCTCACTTGGTGGGCTCGCGATCGTAGAGCTTCTTCGCCCATAGATAGCCACCCAGAGCGATCAGGGCGCACCAACCGGTGGTCAGGATCGCGCTCTTGTCGATCGGGGTGCCCATCAGCAGTCCGCGCAGGGTTTCGATGAACGGGGTGAACGGCTGGTACTCGGCGAACCACTTCAGGCCTGCCGGCATCGAGTCGGTGGGGACGAACCCGCTGCCCATCATGGGCAGGACCATCAGCGGCGTCATCATGTTGCTCGCGGTGGCGACGCTCTTGGCGACCATGGCCAGTGCGACCGACAGCCAGGTGAGCGCGAGGATGATCATGACGAGCACGCCGGTCGCGCCGAGCCATTCGCCGAAGCCCGCGGTCGGCTCGAATCCCACCAGCAGCGCGACCCCGACGACGGCGGCGATGCTCAGCAGGGTCTGGATGAGGCTGCCCAGTACGTGCCCGGTGAGCACCGAGACCCGGGCGATGGCCATGGTGCGGAACCGGGCGACGATGCCCTCGGTCATGTCGATGGCTACCGAGATCGCGGTGCCCTGGGCCGCGGTCGCCACGGTCATCAGGATGACGCCGGGGACGACGTAGTTCACGTAGGCCTCCCGGCCGCCGGAGGGTCCGCCGAGGCCGGTGCCGAGGATGCCGCCGAGAACGTAGACGAACAGCAGCAGGAAGACCACCGGAACCCCGGCGGCCGTCATGATGAGCGTCGGATAACGCTGCATGTGCCGTAATTGGCGACGCAGCATGGTCGCCGAGTCGGCAAGGGCGCGGGAAGCCGTACTGGAGGCGTTGTTCATCGGGCGGGCTCCTGTTCCGTGACCGGGTTGCCCGTCAGGGCGAAGAAGACGTCATCGAGGTCGGGGGTGTGGACCTGGAGTTCGTCGACGGTGAGTGCGGCGTGGTCGAGCCGGTCCAGCAACGCGCGCAACGCCCGGACGTCGCCCTGGCTGGGGATCTGCAGGGTGCGTGCCTCATCGTTGCGGGACACCACGTCCAGCGTCCGGGCCGCGTGGGCGTAACCGCGCGGGTCGGCGAACCGCAGGGTGATGTGGCCGCCGCCGACCTGCCGCTTGAGCTCCTGCGGCGAGCCCTCCGCGACCAGCTTTCCCTGGTGCAGCACAGCGATTCGGTCGGCGAGCTGGTCGGCCTCCTCGAGGTACTGGGTGGTGAGGAAGACCGTGACGCCCTCGTCGGTCACCAGCCGGCGGATGGTCTCCCACATGGTCCGCCTGCTGCGCGGGTCCAGCCCGGTGGTCGGCTCGTCGAGGAAGATCACCCGAGGTCGGCCGACCAGCGTCATCGCGAGGTCCAGGCGGCGGCGCATCCCCCCTGAATAGGTCGCGGCAGGCTTCCGGGCCGCATCCGCCAGATCGAACCGTGCCAGCAGGTCCGCCACACGCTGCCGCCGTTCCTGACGGGGCAGGCGGTTCAGTTCGGCCATCAGCAGCAGGTTCTCCCGGCCGGTGAGGAAGCCGTCCACCGCGGAGAACTGGCCGGTGACGCCGATCACGGCACGGACCGCGTCCGGATCTCGGACCACGTCGTGGCCGGTGACCCGCATGTCGCCGGCGTCGGCGCGGATGAGCGTGGAGAGGATCTGCACCACGGTGGTCTTGCCGGCGCCGTTCGGGCCGAGCAACGCGAAGACGGATCCCGCGGGGATGTCGAGGTCGATGCCGTCGAGCACCACGTGGTCGCCGTACGCCTTGCGCACCGCGCTCGCCGCGACCGCGGGTTGATCGGTAGTCATGGGTTTCCCTCCCGTCCGTGGGATCCGGTGCCGCCCAAGCACCTTTGCCACTCGGCGAAAGTAACGTTGCATTCACGAACGCGTCAATTGATTGAGCGTGAAGATTCGACATCACTGCAGGTAGATGCACCAAATCGTTGCATGGCGCATGCCGACTAATGCAACGATGTGCGTTGCATTAGGGTGGCATCGACACTGACAGCGGAGGACGCCCGATGCCTGGTGACAGACTCACCCTCCAGGACCGACAGCAGATCGCCGTCGGACTGCGTGAGGAACTGACCTACGCCGCGATCGGCCGCCGCATCGGGCGGCCGACCTCCACCGTCATCCGCGAAGTGATGCGCAACGGCGGGCCACGCGAGTACCACGCCGAGGCGGCCCACCGGGCCGGCACACGACACCCCCGTCAGCGCAGGACCTCTCCGCTGGCACTGTCACCAGGAGGACAGGGCCCCGGTGGGCGCGATCCACGGCTCGGGGACGAGGTGGACGCGCAGAGCGTGGAACTGATGATTCAGGCCGGGCTCCCGCAGATGATGGCCAGGGTGCTCGCCGCGTTGTTCACCACCGACAGCGGCAGCCTCACCTCCGCGGAACTCGTGCGACGCCTGCACGTCAGCCCCGCCTCCATCTCCAAGGCCGTCGGCTACCTGGAAACCCAGGCACTCATCACACGCCAACGCGACCCCCACAGCCGCGCCGAACGCTATGCCATCGACGACGACGTGGCGTTCCGATCCATCATGGCCGGCGTGCGCCACCAAGCCCAGATCGCCGAGGCTTGTAGGACCGTGGCCCGGAACCTCGGCACCACCACCCCCGCCGGCGCCCGACTGGAGAACATGAGCCAGTTCCTCCTCCACGTCATCGACGACCTGGCCCGCTCAGCCCAGCACTGGCACCGGATCTACTCCACCCCGTCCTCGAAAGACGGACGAGACTGACCAGACGGACGAGACGGACGAGACGGACGAGTGAACGGGTCTGTACGAAGAACGGCTCCGGCGCACTTCCGGTGGTGACGGAGTGTCACCTCGGCCCCGGCAAGGCCAGCTGCCGGAACTCCGCAGACCGGTGGACCTACGCGGCGGTCCCGGAGCGAGGTCCTGTGGGTCCTGCTTCTGCAACCGCCGTGCGCGGACCCTGTGCCCGGCGTCGCCCCGGCGCTACAGTTCCCCCACCGCAGGGGGGCTTGCGGACGGGCGCGGGGGGAGGCGGCGGGGATGGGCTCGGGGGTCCTGGCGAAGATCGGCGGAGGGATCGGTGGGCGGACGGCCGCACTGATCGTCACCGGAGGACTGACGGCGGCCGGGGCCGGCGTCTGGTGGGCCGTCCACGGCCCCGCGCTCCAAGTGGTGCAGCGCAGTGCGCAGGTCGTGGTGGCGGGCGGCGGCGAACAGGCCGCGGTGGCCGGCTGCGCCAAGCACGAGACCGCGCTCAGCGGCGGGTACGCCGTCGACGGCGACGGGTTCGCCACCACCAGCGAGTTCGTCGGCGGCTCCGGCTGGCTGGTGTCCGCGTACAACCCCGGGGGCACCTCCGTCACCCTCACCGCCTACGTGCTGTGCGTCAACGCGTCGGTGGAGTTCGCTCCGCGCGGCGAGTACACCCTGCGGGCGCACGCCTTCCAGGACCGCATCAGCGACAAGACCGGGAGCGGCGACCGCGACTTGACCGAACAGGGCCCGTTCGCCGGGCTGACCGCGAAGTCGCTGGCACAGCCCTACTGCGACGGCCCCGGACTCATTCAGCTCGGCGTGGAGTTCCGGGCCACCCGCCTGGTCACCGGACGGGCGGTGGCGCCCGTACCACTGGCCGAACTGAACTCGGCCTCCGCCGACACCGGCTCCAGTGACCCCAGTTACTGGGCCGCCAAGACCAACCCCGGGACCGCGCTCAGCACCCGCCCGTTCCCGCTGAGCGACAGTGACGGCGCGGAGCGCATGACCCGGATCGTCGATCCGCAGCCGCCCGAGGCCAACTACGCGGTCGGTGTCCGGCCCATCTGCGCCAAACTGCCCTCCGCCACCATCGTGACCAGCGCGGCGGACGTTCCCGCCGGCGGAACCGCCGCGGCCGCCGTCGCCTGCCCCAAGGGCCGCTTCGTCGTGGGCGGCGGGTACAGCTTCCGCGAGAAGGCGGTCGGTGGCGCCCAGCGCTTCCACAGCGACGGCTGGCTGTACGCCCCGGCCTCCGGGCCCACCCCCGGCGCCAGCGGGCACGCCGTCAAGGACTGGCAGATCACCGGCCGCAACCGCCAGCAGGCCGGCGCCCAGTACGAGGACTCGGTGTGGATCGAGCACAGCGACCGCGAAACCTCCACCGGCAACGTCTACTTCGACAGCCACCCGCACGGCCCCGACGACCAGCTGCTGCGCGGCACCACCGCACCGGACAGCCAGCACATGGTCGCCGCCGCCGTCTGCGCCACCATCGACGCCGAACCCACCGAGCCGGGCGCGGTCCACGTCGCCACCGGGCTGCCGCAACCGCCGCCCGCCGTGGACGTCCCCGGGGGGATCGCCTCACCCACCGTCGTACCGACGCTCCCGCCCTCCGCCTCGCCGTCGGCCTCGTCCTCGCCCTCAACCTCGCCCTCGACCTCGCAGTCCGGGTCGCCGCAGTCACCCTCGCGCAGCCCCTCCGCCGCGCCGAACACCCCGTCCGGTCGGCCCAGCGGCCACAGCCCGACCGCAGCCCCGCCGAACACCCCGTCCGGTCAACCCAATGGCCACAGCCCGACCGCAGCCCCGCCGAACACCCCGAGCAGCTCGCCCACCGCGAACCCCGAACCGCAGCCACCGGCCGTCACGATCGAGCAGCCCGCCTCCGGCGGCACTCTGCGCCGTGGCTGCGAGGAGCACTTCAGCGGCACCGCCCGCACCAAGCCCGGCAACCAGCCGATCACCGACCCGCAGGCCACCACCTGGCAACTGATCGGGCCGAACGGACCGCTCACCCTCGGCCACGGCACCACCGCCACCTTCACCGTCCCGCTGCTCGCCGACGGCACCTATCCGCTCGTCCTCACCGCCCGCGACTCCGCCAACGGCCTCACCGGCCGGACGCAGATCAACGTCCACATCACCGGCTGCCTGCGCTGAGCTGCTGTCGCGCCCCGACCTCGTACGGGGATGAGCACCTATCCACGCGGGTCACCGGGCGCACCAGCACCCGACGCGACAGGGGGCGCGACAATCCCCGCGCCAGCCTCCCACCATGGATCGTCCGGGGCGGAGCCTGCCACACGCCGTCCGGGCGCACCTTGCACCGGCCACCTGGCAGCGCACGCACTCCACCTCGGTCGCCCAGTCGGCCACCTTGCCGACGCCGCCCGGGGTGTCCGGCGCGGTGCCGCCCAGGACGAACGGGCCGAAGTATCAGCTCGGGCCGTCGACAGCGGTGGACCGCCCGGTTGTCGCCTGGAAGCCGGTCTCGGAAGCCAGTAGTCGAGGTACTGAGTGTTCCCGCTGCTGTCGTATCCGATGTGGTTGGCCCACAGCCAACATTGCAGCTCAAGGACGGGTCGATGACCGCTTGGGTTCGGGCCTTTGAGCCCCTGGGACCGTTAGTGCAGCCTTCGGCCAGGTGCTGCAGCGTGTCACGTTCCCGCTGGTCGATGCTCATCCCCAGCGGGTTTTCACCACCGCCCAGTCGCTGACGTACTCGCACCGGTTAGGTCTTCATCGGCAATAAGTCGCTTTACGTCCTTGTCCGCCTTGCCGCGGTTCGACTTGGCGGTGACTGCGATCAGGGCGCGGGGCTGGTCCAGGTCATTGGCGTAGCGCTCGCGATCCTTCGGGGGTGCAAGTGGAAGCGCCGGAGTCCCAGGCTACATGCGAGTGAACGCGGCGCTCAGTACCCGGCGGGTTCGCAAACCTGGGCATCTGGCCGTGGCATAACGGCTGGGACATGGCGGCGACGGCCTGCAGGTAATGCGGGGCCGGCCCCTCGCATCGCTGTCACGGCCGAGAAAAGGGACCCCCGGTGCCTTCGATCTCGGGGCCGAGCTGCATCCTCGCCCAGCGCGCGTTATACGGCACAGGGTGGGTGCCGTGGCCGAGAATACATACCCACAGGCTGCACGTAGTGTGACCTTCTCGGGTGACCGCAATAATCTCCCCGACATTAGCCCGGTCGGGTAGGTCGGGTACTTCAACGCCCTCCGCGTTTGCGCTGAACAGGGTCACTCGCGGAATCAGACGGATCTGCCCCTGCATGCCGGACTCGAATTCCGCACCCGCGGAATTCGAAGAAAACACCCTTAGTCCCGGCGCAATATCCGCCTTGAAGTAACCACCAAGGCCGTTGCCGTCATTTACCCCAGTGACCGCAGTGTCACTGTTTTTTGAATATCCATCGACAAGCACAACGTACTCCCGAACAGGCGCTGGATCGCTCCCAGTAGGACATCGTCTCCGGATGTGAGCAATCTGGCTGGCGCCAATGGGTGACCGCCGCCGATCCTCCCCAGGAAGGTCGCTCGCGGTTCAGGTCATCAGCCTGACGTTGAAAGTGGCGACGTCGGCCAGAACGCGCCCCTGGGGCCAGCACCGGGGCGCGGCGCTGGCTCAGATCTGCCGCCGGTCGGTCAACTCAGCGTGACGCCACGCTTCTCAGCCAGCGCTTCCAGGCCGTACCTGCCCGCCCGCTCGGCATCAGTCTCGTGGCTGGAAAGGGCCGGGCCGATGCTCTTCGCGGCCTGGCAGTTCGGGTTACAGGGCACTCAGATGGTCACGAAAGACGGCTTCGAGCCCAGTAACGGTGTGCTCGGTCAGCACCTCGTCGCACGGTCCCGCCTCCATGCCAGCCCTGGTGTTGAAGTCGACCCGACCGTCCGCGGGCACGAGTTCCTGGAGCAGCCAGGCGGCGAACTCCGCGGCGGCGCCGGCGGTCGCGATGCGCAGTGACGGGCCTTCATCATGATCTTCTGGCCCATGTCTACCTCTCGTGATGGCTGGCGCGAGCCTACGCACGTACGGGGTGTCGTCGCCGCGAACAACGAGATGGCGCTCGGCGCGGTGAAGGCGCACTCCCGGCGGGCTGAAGGCGGTCGAGCAGGGGACGCTGTACGCGTCCGTGGCCCAGCAGCCCCGCAGCGCAGGAAGCTCTCCGTGACAACGCGGTCAAGGCGATAAAGGGGGGAAGGTCGAGGAGACCATCAAGGTGCCGGTGATGGTGGTCACGACGGAGACTGTGGCCGGGTTCAGCGGATGAGACGGGAAAGGGGTGGCCGGGGTGCCCGCGGAAGCGGGGCTCCGGCCGCCCCGTTTCGGATTTCCTGATTGGGGCGTTTCATGTACGACTACGACTTGTTGGTCGTCGGGTCGGCCAACGTCGATCTCGTGATCGGTGTCGAGCGCAGGCCCGGGGCAGGGGAGACGGTGCTCGGGTCGGACCTCGCCGTCCATCCCGGCGGCAAGGGGGCCAACCAGGCGGTCGCCGCCGCGCGGCTCGGGGCGCGCACAGCGCTGCTCGCGCGGGTCGGGGACGATGCGAACGGGCGACTCGCGCCGGAGGACGTCCGGGCCGCCGGGCCCCTGTTCCACGCCTCGCGGGTGGTCTCGGCGCAGTTGGAGATCCCGTTGGAGTCGGTCGTGGAGATCGTGCGGCAACTGCCGTCCGGCACGAGGTTCGTTTTGAACCCCTCTCCGCCGCAGGCGCTGCCGGTCGAGGTTCTGGCGGCCTGCGACCCGCTGATCGTCAACGAGCACGAGGCCCGGGTGATCCTGGGGGGCGAGACCATCGGCGACGATCCCGCCGCATGGGTACGGGAGTTGCTCGCGAGCGGGCCCAAGTCGGTCGTGGTGACGCTCGGTTCGGAGGGTGCGTTGGTCGCGTCCGCCGCGGAGGAGGTCGTGCGGGTCGCGTCGGTGAAAGTCGAGGCCGTCGACACGACGGGGGCCGGTGATTCCTTCGCGGCCGCACTGGCCTGGAAGGCGAGTGCGGGGGCCTCACTCGCGGAGGCCCCCGCGTACGCCGCTCGGGTGGGCGCCGTCGCCGTGACGCGGCGGGGAGCCCAGGAGTCGTTCCCCACCGCCGAAGAGGTCGAGGCACTGTGCGGAAGGGCGGGATTCTGAATCGCCATCTCGCCGGAGATGGCGCCGAGTTGGGGCACGGTGACCGGGTGCTCGTGTGTGACGGGGGGATGCCGATTCCGGACGGGCTCCGGGTGGTCGACCTCGCTTTCCGGGCGGGGATTCCGTCGTTCGAGGACGTACTGGCCGGGCTCCTCGAAGAGTCGGTGATCGAGGGGGCGCTCGCGGCGCATGAGGTGCGGGAAGCGAACCCCGCCGCGGGACGGGTGGCTGACCGGCTCCTTCGCCGAACTGACGTATGTGCCGCACGAAACGCTGAAGGAGCTGAGTGCGGGGGCGCGCTTGGTGGTGCGGACCAGGGAAGCCCGGCGGCCCGTAGCAGGTGCTGGACGGCGTCGCGGACTCGGTGGGAGGTCAGGCCGGCGCCTCGACTTCGGGGTCGCGGCGCCGGAGGGTGAGGAAGGCGTGGGCGGCGGCACGGTCATGAGCGCCACGGCAGGCGCCGGACAGGGCTCGGGATCAGGCGCAGTCCGGTCAGGGCAGCCACGACGGACGGGGCGACCCCCGCGCCCCCGCGACCCCGCGCCCCCGCGACCCCGCGGCCTCGGCGGCGCAGCGCGCCAGGGCGTCGTGCAGGCCGCCGCCCGGGGTGATGTGTCGCCGCCGGGCGGCTGCGGGCTGTGCGTCAGGCGGGACCGGCGGCGGCGAGCAGGCGGGGCGGGAGGTAGGGCGAGCGGACGTGGATGGACCAGCCGCGGCTGCGGCGGGCGTGGCAGGTGAGGGCGAGGACGGGGAGGCTGAGCGGGGCGCCGGTGTCCGTGGCGCGGTCGGCGACGCCGTGGTGGTCGCGGTGGGCTTCCAGGGCGTCCAGCAGGGCGAGGTTGAAGCTGGTCTCGTCGCCCTCGACGAGTTGGGAGAAGAGGACGATCGGGGGCGGGAGGAAGTAGTGGTCCCTGGTGCGCTCCGCCTCCTTCAGGGCCCGTTCGGTGGCCGGGAGCGGGTCGGCGCCGCGCAGGTGGTCGTGCAGGGCGGTGCGGTACGGGGCGAACGGGGAGCCGTCCTCGGCGGCGATCGTGGGGCCGGCCAGGAGAAGCGGTTCGAGGTCCTCGGGGTCACCGGTGATCAGGGCGTAGGACAGGGCCGTCTCCCAGAAGACCGGGCCGCAGTCCTTGTCCCGGCGGGCGGGCAAGCGCAGTGGGCGGCCGTCGATCGTCACCTCGGCCTCGGTTCCCGGTTCGGCGAGGGCGGCCCGGAACGCGGCGGCCCCCAGCCGGGAGGCGAGCCGCAGGTTGGCGAGCTGGGCGTCGGTGACGTCGGCGGACTGCGAGGCACGTGCCGCGAGGAGCCTGGTCTGGTACCGCAGGGCGCTCGTGAGCTCCCACGCGTCCAGCGGCTCGCCGTCCTTCGGCGTGATGGCCTCCAGGGTGCGCCGCTCGAACCGGGCCTCGCCGTCCGAACCGAGGGGGTAGGGCAGGCTCGGACGGTCGAGGTCGACGGGACCGGCGGCGAGCCGGGCCACGGCGTCGGCGCGCCGGCCGCGGCCGAGGCCGAGGACGCGCGGGCCGGGGGTCTCGAATCCGGTGACCAGGGCGTGGGGGAGGTAGTCGGTGTCGACCGCCGGCGTCCAGCCGTGGGTGCGGTACGCGAGAGCGGCGAGGGCGATCGGGACGAGCGGCAGGAGGCCGGCGGGCCCGGTACCGTGCGGGCCGTCCTGGAGGAGCGCGAGCAGCGCGGCGTCGAAGGCCTCGCGGTCCCCGTCGGTGAGGGCGCGCAGGGCGCGCAGGCCGGGCTGCGGTCCGCCGCCGGAGGCGCCGGTGCCATCGGAGGCGTCGGAGGCGTCGGAGGCGTCGGGGAAGTCGACTTCTTCGAAGAAGTGGGCCGAGAAGCCGTCGACGAGTTCGAGGGCGGGGGTGACGGGCTCGTCGGGCATCAACTGCCGGGCCCAGCAGAAGGCTTCGCCGTGGGGGGAGACCTTGTCCGCGATGATCGCGAGGCAGAAGGCGTCGAGCCATTCCCGGGCGCTGACCAGGTGGTGGGGGTCGCGTGCGAGGCCCTCCTCGCGGTGGTAGCTCATCCCGAAGTTCGGGTAGTCGAGGAAGACGTGGAAGCCGTCGTGCGGGTAGTAGGCGGCGAAGGAGACGGCGCCGGCGGCGGCCTCGGCGGCGTCCTTGAGGACGGCCTTGGCCTCGGCGCAGTCCAGGTCGGGCCGGGTGGTGGACAGGGCGCCGAGGTAGTCGAGGAAGGACTCGGCGATCAGCTGCCACTCGATGGTGGTCATCAGACCGGCGCGGGAATAGGAGTGGACCTGCCTCCCGATCCGGTCCACGAAGTCCTCACGAGCCTTCGCCACCCGCTCTCCGTCCACCTGGTGACGTTCGATCCGCACAGTCCTGCCCCCTTGATCATCGGCGTGCCATCGGCCTGGACCCAGCCTAGGCAGTGGGTCGGACATCGTGGTCCGCGGGGTCTTCCGGCACACCACCCCGGACGGACGTCTGACCGGCCGTGGCCTCTATCCCGGGGCGGGGGCTGCCGGCCGCGGATGCGAGCCGGCCGGTGGCGTCGGTGGTGGCCGCTAGGCTGCGCGGACCGGCAGATGATCACGGGGAGCGCGTCATGGGGTGGCAGATCAGTGCGCAGGGGTACAGCGCGCGGTTGGAGGACGAGCGGGTGGTCTTCCGCAACGAGCGCGGCCGGGCACTGAAGAAGGTGCCGCCCGCGCTGGTCGGCCATGGCGACCTGCCGCGGCTGTTCGCTCTCGCCGACGGGCTCGCGGCGCACCGGCGGGCGTGCCGCGAGGACGCCGAGCGCCTGGTGCGCGAGGCCGTCGCGGTGCCGGCCGACGTGGTGGAGCTGCTCGCGGCGGACGCCGCCTGGAAGGACGCGCTGGCGCGGGCGGGTCTGGTCCCCGCCACCCCCGAGGACGGGGAGCCGGCGGATGGTGAACCGGAGGACGGGGAACCGGAGGGCGCCGACGCTCTGGTGGCCCGCCGCTACCGCCACCCCGCGCTGCCGGACGAGGTGCGGGTCCTGCTCACCGGCGCGGACGCGGGCCGCCACCGCGACCGGCTGATGGCCCACCGGGGCTGGGAACTGGTCGACGCCCGGCAGACCCGGTTGCCGGGCCCGCAGGACATGCCCTTCCCCGAGTCCGCGCTGGCCGAGCACCCCGCGCGGGCGGACCGGGTGCTGCACTACGTCGAGCGGCTGGAGGAGGTCACCTCGGCCTGGCGGGTGTTCACCAAGCGCGACGTGGACGCCCTGTTGAAGGAGATCGCCGGCGCCGAGCCGGCCCTGCTGCGCTGCTTCCTGGACGGCGTCGCCGACCGGTGCCTGCGCCACGGGGGTGAGAAGGCCGACGCGGCGGCCTGGTTCGGCCGGGCGCGGGCCGCCGAGCGCACCGCGGGCGAACGCGTCGACCAGGAATGGCTGGACGCCCGGTACGCCGCCATGGACTCCGCCGGCGCGCTCACCGACACCGCCCTGCGCGAGCGCGTCAAGCAGGTCACCGCGCGGGGAGCCGACCGGGACGCGGCCCGCCGCACGCTCGCCCTGCTGCGCGCCCGCACGGTCCGCGAGGGCGTGCGCCCGCGGCTCGTCGCGGACGTCACGCGGACCGCCCGCGCCGCCGGGCTCGACCCCGACCGTGAACTCGCCCGGCTGGCCGCCTTGTTGCTGCCCGCCCGCGACCTGTGGAGCGACGCCGCCCGCGAGTTCTGGGCCGCACTGTTCGCCGCCCCCGCGTGGGACCTCGTCCTGGCCGAACTCCCCCGGCTCGCCCACGAGGTGGTCGCCGCCGGGCCGCGGACCGGCATGCCGGACTCGGACGTGACCGTGGACTACCTGGAGCGCACCGGTGCGCTGGCCCTGCTGACCGGACCGGCCGGCGCCGACGGGGCGGAGCCCGGCACCGCCGCCGAGTGGCTGCACGGCCTGGTCGCGCTGGCCGACCGGACCCACCGTCCGGCGCCCGGGCTGCAGCGGCTCGCCGCTCTGCTGGCGCCCAGGATCGCCGCCGACGGCGTGCCCGTGGACCTGCCCTGGACCAGCCGGTGGGACCGTAGCCACCGGATCCTCGGGGCCGTCCGGCTGGACGTCCTCGACGTGCTGCTGGCCGCGGGCGCGCCGGTCGCCGACCCGCCGCCGCGGCTCGCGGACCCGTACCTGCACCACGTCGCCATGGCGCGGCGCCCCGAACTGCGCGCCCTGACCGCCGATCCGCGGTTCGCCCGGGAGGTCCGGGCGCTGCTGCGGGCCGAGTTCGAGCTGACCAACGGCGGCGACGCGAGCAACCTCTGGTACCAGCCGCACGACCCCAAGGGCTGGGCCAAGGTGCCCGCCCTGGTGGACACCGAGCTCGGCCGGCGCACCCTCGCCGAGTGGTGCGACGAGGAACTCGCCGAGCTGCCCGTCCTCGACCTGGACGAGGTGGCGCTGATGCTGGCCCGTTTCATGCACATCGGGGCCGCCGCCGCGCTCCTCGCCGACCCGGGCAGGGCCGAGCGGCTCGCCGCCGTGGACGTCGCCGCTCTGCTGCTGGCCGCCGTGGCCGAAGCGGCGCCGCGGCCCGGGCTGGACCGGGCGGGCGCCGAACTGCTGCTGCGCGGGGTGGAGGCGCGGTCCGTCTTCCGGGACGGGGTGGCGTACCCGGTCCGGCAGCGGATCGGCCGGCTGCTGGAGATCGGGGAGGACGAGGTCGGCACCGAGTTCGCCCGGCTGGTGCAGATCGCCGCGAACTGCCGCAACGGGCTCGCCCACCTCCTCCCGCTGCTGACCCCCGACGGCGCCCCGGGGACCGGTCCGGCGGACGGCACCGACACTGATCCCGGTGGCGGCGGCGGTACGGCGGACAACCCCGGTACGGCGGACAACCCCGATGCGGCCGACAGCCCCGGGGAGACCGACGACCGGTCGGCCACCCCGGTGCCGGCGCGCGTCCGGCTGGGCCGCCTGCTACGCGCCGTCGCCACCGCCACCGACGGCGCGCTGTGGGACGGCGACCTGGACCACCCGAGCGCGATCGTCCCGGGAGCCCCCGCCGCCTTCCCCTATCTGGTCGTCGACCCGCAGACCGAGCTGCTGCGCGGCGACGCCGTGACCGCCACCGTGGTGCGCGAGTACGCCGACCTCCCGTTCGTGGCCGAGCAGGGGACGGGCCGCTGGCGCACCGTCAACCTCGCGAGTCCGGGCAGCCGGCCCACTCCCCCGGTCGGCCACGTCTACCGCACCACCCTGTCGACCGCACTGGTGCTCCACAGCGGCTTCGACCGCTCCGTCCTGCTGGAATACGCACCCTCGGGCGTGTTCCCGGCGGACGGCCCGCTGGCCGCCGCCGGCTGCACGGTGGACGGCGCACACGATCTGGTCGCGGCGGCCGACGTCCGCCGGCTGCACCGCTACCTGGAACTCCTCGCCGAACGGGGCCCACTGCCCGCCCGCCCCGAGGCCGCCGAGGAGCTGGCCCGCCGGCTCGTGCTGACGGCCGACGAGGCGGGCGCCCTGCTCGCCGTCCGCAGGTACAACCGGAACCACCCGACCGCCGCCGAGAAGGAGATCGCCGACCGGATCGGACACGACGCCCTCCGGGCGATCCGGGACCGGCTGCTCCCGCAGGACCCGGAGCGGCTGTGGACGCACGGGCCCGACATCGACCGGGCCGTGGCCTGGTGGCACGAGCGCTTCGGCGCAGCCCCGGTCGACACCGAGCTGCTGACGCAGGCCGGACGCGAGATCCGGTTCCCCAAGGGCGACTGGGCTCCCACGGGCCGCGGCCCCGCGGTCGACCCGGTCCCGGACGGGCTCCGCAGGCGCCGCCGCCGGCTCGACACGCTGCTGGCCGCGGCCCTCGCCCCCGCGAGCAGCCCGGACTGCGCCCCCGCGCCGTACGCCTCCCCCTACGCGATGGCGTGGCTGGCCTACCGCACGCCCGCCGGGCATCCGCTGCGGCCCGCGCTCGGCGAGGCCGCCCTCCGTACGGCCGCGGCCGTACGGCGCGCCGGTTCGGCGCCGTGGCGGGTGTTCTCGGCCGACCGGTGGGCGGCCATGGGCGAGCCGCCGTCCCCGCTGCCGCTGGCCGGCCTGACCGGCGTCGAGGTGGTGGACGACCAGGCCCTGCGGCAGTGGCACGTCCTGGTGCACCCGGAGCTGCTCGGCGGCGCCGACGACCCGGTACTCGACGCGCTCGACGACTACTACGACCGCCTCCAACCGTCGCAGGCCCTGCCGTCGGGCACCGGGCTGCCCGCGCTCACCGACCTGCGGATCCTGCTCTCCGGCGAACTCGACGCGCTCGGCCGGCACCTGGCGGCCGACGCCGTCCGCAGCCCGGGCTGGGAGCAGGACCCGCGCCGGAGCGCGCCGGAGGTCGTCGCCGCGTGCGCTGACGACCTCGCCGTCCCGGCGGACGCGGCGGCGCTCTACCTGATGCTGCTCGCCCTGCCGGACCCCACCGACCGCCACGTGCGGCAGTGGACGGGCTGGTCCCCGGCCGCGTTGAAGGCCGTCCAGCAGCAGGTCCGCGGTACCGGGCTCGTCGTGGAGGCCCGCCGCTCCCGGGCCGGGCGCAGCCTGTTCGTCCCCGGCCCGTGGCTGGAGCGGAAGGTGCCGCAGTGGCCGGTCGAGGCCGAGAAGTCGGCGCTGCTGCCCGCCGACCCGGCCCGGGCGAGTGCCGCCCATGCGGTGGTGGTCCCGTCCCGCCCACTGCCCGCCCTGTTCGCCGACGCCTGGCAGGCGGTGCGCTCCGCGCGGGAGGCCGCCGGCCGGCCGTGACAGCGGCGGGCGCCCTCGGGGCCGCCCGACGGGCTGAGCCGCGACCGGGTGGGAGGGGGTGGACGGGGTCCTCGCGGACAGCGGCTGTCAGCGCGGGGCTATGCGTTTTCCGGCGTCGGGAGGTCTCCATCCTGGCCGGGACACCGGGACGACCGACTCAGCGGGAGTACGGGTACGGGCCTCATCCCATCGAGCTGTTCGCGACCCTCGACCTCGTCGGGCAGGCACCCCCCGGACCAGGACCTGCGGTCCGTCGTGGAGCCGCTGAAGCCGCTGCTGGTCGAGGTGCGTGCGACCGGGATGGTTCAGCGTGGCCGAGGACAGGACTGCGGCTCGACGTCGGCGTTTCGGCTGCCGGCCGGCGTCGCGGTCGCGGCCGAGGCCGAGCGCGTGACACCTGGCGTTCGCGGCCCGGGGGCCTCCGTCGACAGCGCCCGGCCGGGTCAGTACCCCTCGCGCACCTCGAACACGTCGCTGTCCCAGTACACGGACGGCTCGTCGGCCTCGCTCGGCCAGTCGCTCTGCAGACGGCGGCGGCCGCGTCCCAGGGCGCCGGCCCGGTGCGGACTCAGCCGACCCGCCATCAGGTCGTCCGCCTCGGCGTCGGTGATCGGCAGCACCGTCCGGTACTGCGCGTCCCGCGAGGCGACCCAGTCGACGTACTCGGTGAAGACACTCACGAAGGCCTGCGAACAGAGGCCGCAGCGCTGGACGGACACGATGAAGTGCGAGTCGTCCCGGATCATCTTCTCGAGCCGGACCCCGGTGTGGCTCTGGTGGTGCGCCCGCGCCACCGAGGCGTCCTCGGCACAGCACGCCCCGCACCCGAAACCCGCGGACTCCGTCACGCCACCCCCCGTGGTCCCACACCGTGTCCCGCCGTGGGCTCACATGCTACTCGGGCCCGCGCCGGCAGCAGCGGCCGGGTCCACTTGCCCTGGATCCCGTACCCGCGGGAGCCTGACAGGCCTCCTTCCCCCGGTCGGCCTGGCGCCGGTCGTAGGCGGCGCGAGTGCCCGGGTCGTCCGGCGCGTCGAGCGGACGGTGCCGGCGCCCTCGTGCCGGGTGTCGCCCCGGTGGTTCATGGCCAGGTAGCCGATCGCCCGGGCGCAGCCCGGTCAGGCGGCGAACCCGAGGGCGAGGGTGACCGCGACGGGGGCGAGGTACAGGAGCGGGAAGTGCACGGTCTTGTACGAGCGGGCCCGCACGTTGGTGACCACGGCGCCGGCGAAGTAGAGGATCAGGCCGACCGCGGCGGCGGTGCCGAGGGCCGGGACCGCGAGGCCGACCAGCAGGCCGGCGGCGCCGGCGAGCTTGGCCAGCGCGAGCCAGGTCCACCACGCGCGGGGCACGCCGTACTCGATCAGCGGCTGGGTGACGAACTCGGCGCGGCGGGCCAGGGAAACCCCGGAGAAACCGACCCACAGGGCGCTGACGACGACGAGGACGACATGGGCGACAGACACGGTGATACCCCTGTTTCGTGTGGAGTGGGGCGGGCCGGAGGAGCTCCGCCCCTGCTTCGTTGCACTTGCTCGGACACTCCACTGACCCGCCGCAGGCACCGGATGTGACAACACGACCGCAGAAGTTTTCGCCGGCCGGCCCCGGGTGGCGGTGCGCGAGCAGACGCCGGTGGGAAGTCCTCGCACGGGATCGACCACACCACCGCCGGCCCCGCGGCGGGGAGCGCCGGGCCCTGGCCCGCGGCGCCGGCCGGGCGGGGAGGGAGCGGGCCTACAGGGGCCGGCCGCGCCCGGAGCTCCACGGCCGGCCCGCACACGGCCGGCGTCCCCAGCACATCGGCCGACCCCGCACCCGAACGGACACCGTGACCGCCCCGCCGCCGGCTCGTTCCCCAGGCGTGAAGACGATCACCGCACTCGCCGTCGCCACCATCACCGGCCTCACCCTGGCCGCGCCCGCTCACGCCGCCGACGGATACGACCGCTGCCCTGCCGGGTACTACTGCATGTTCTCCGGCCTCAACGGCACCGGTGACATGATCAAGCTGCGAGGAAACACGCCGGACCTCGCTGCCCTCGGCATGAACGACCGGGCCCGATCGGACTGGAACCGGACCTCCTCGACCATCCACCTGTGGTCCGACGCCCACTACACCGGCTGCACGACCGTCACCTCCTCCGGCCCGACCGGCAAGGGCGACTTCTTCCCGGCCTACCGGGACTTCTTCAGCTCCGTCCAGTTCGACGGCCCGAGCGGCCCCAGCTGCGGCACACCGCCCAGCGAAGACCGCTGAGAACCCCAGCCGCGACACCCCACCTGGCCCAGACCACCCGGACAAACCCGCTACAGCCTGGTCCTTCTCAACCAACCTGCGGTCAGCGGCAGCAGAACCGTCGCGACGAGCGGACCCGGCACAGTCCGGGCCTTCAGCGGGCTTGGCGTCGTTGACGGGAGCCGGGGCGAGGAGTTCGGCGAACGAGCGGAGGAGCCCTGCGAGCCCGGTCATCCCCGGGAAGACGGCGGTGAGGACCTTGAGCAGGTCGGCGTCTCGTCCCGTGGCCGGTCGGGGTGGGTGAGCATGAGGCGGGCGAGTCGGCGCGCTCTGATCACCGGGCGGTCGCGATCGGCCCGGCCCTGAGTGATGGTCCGGTAGAGGAGGTCGAGGCTGCCGGCGTGTCCGCGACCCTTGATCTCCCGGACCGGCGGCTGCGTGGGGCCCGGCGCTGCACCGGGCCCCACGCAGGAGGTCGGCGTCAGGCGTCGCCGTTGAGCATGGCGGCGGTCAGGACGTTGCCGGCGACGCCCCAGCCGCCGTCCACGACCTCGTCGATGAGCACGACGGTGGTGGGACGAGCCCGCTCACCGTAGATCTCCGCGTACAGGTCGGTGGTGCGCTCGACGATCTTCTTCTTCTCTTCGGCGGTGAGGGTGCCTGCGGGAACCTTGAAGTTGGCGAAAGGCATGGGTCGTTCTCCTTTTGAGTGGGTTTCTTCCGTGGGATCGGAAGCCTGTGTCCGAGGGGAAGGCCGACATTTCGTCGATGCCGACGCGGTGGAAGAGCTCCGCGCGAATCCGGTCGTGCACGACGGGGATCACTTCGCTGCCGTCACGGCTGGGACGACATGGATGCGCAACGGTCGTTCGTCATGGGGCAGGCCGGCGACACGGACGATTTCGTCAGCCACTACCGGGCCTCACGTCCCGGGCGGGACGATGTGGCCGGCCCCGGCCGAGGCCCGCACGGTGAGGTCCCGAAGCCACCGGATGCGTCCGTGATCACCACGACCTTCGGCCGCACACTCACACCAGGCCCCCGTTGGCCCGCAGCACCTGACCGTTGACCCAGTGCCCTTCCGGGCCCGCGAGGAAGGCGACCACGTTGGCGATGTCCTCGGGGGTGCCCAGTCGCTCCAGCGGCGGGGTCTTGGCGAGCCGGTCGATCTGCTCGGGCGTCTTGCCGTCGAGGAACAGGTCCGTGGCGGTGGGCCCGGGCGCGATGGTGTTCACCGTGACGTCCCGTCCGCGCAACTCGCGGGCGAGGATCAGCGTGATCGACTCGATGGCCCCCTTACTCGCCGCGTACGCGCCGTAAGCGGGGAACTGAGTACCGACCACGGAGGTCGAGAACCCCACGAAGGAGCCGCCCGCGCGCAGGCGCCGGGCCGCCTGCTGGGCGACGACGAAAGTGCCGCGGATGTTGGTGCGGTGCACGGCGTCGAGCACGGCGAGGTCGAGGTCGGCGATGGGCGACAGAGCGAGTCGACCGGCGGAGTGCACGACGACGTCCACACCGCCGAACTCCCGCTCCGCCCGGTCGAACACCGCGGCGACCGCACGCTCGTCCGCCACGTCCGCCCGCACGCTGATCGCCCGCCCACCGCAAGCGGTGATCGCTGCCACCGTCTCCTCGGCGGCAGCCGCGTCGTGGGCGTAGTTCACCACGACGGCCAGGCCGTCCCGGGCGAGCCTGCGGGAGACCGCCCGGCCGATGCCGCGTGATCCTCCGGTAACGACCGCAACCCGCACGGCCGCCGGTTCACGAGTTCGAGCTTCGTGGTTCGTCGTCATGTCCTCCACGATGCGCGGCCGTGACCAGCGCAACCAGGGGATGTCATCCCCTGGGCCGACGGCCCGCCCGAGCACAGAATGAGGGCATGAGTCCTGCGAAGTACACCGAACTGGGAGCGTTCCTGCGTTCGCGCCGTGAACGCATCCGCCCGGCCGACATCGGGCTCCCGACCGGGCCCCGGCGCCGGGTTCCCGGACTGCGCCGCGAAGAGGTCGCCCAGCTCGCCGGAGCATCGGTGGACTACTACAACGAGCTCGAACGTGGAGCCGGCTCCCAGCCGTCCGAGCAAATGATCGCCGCGCTGGCACGGGCCCTGCGCCTGAGCGCCGACGAACGCGACTACCTGTTCCACCTCGCGGACCGCCCCGTGCCCGTGCAGGGCGGAGCCGCCTCGCACGTCCACCCCGGCATGCTCGACCTCCTCGACCGTCTGGCATCGACACCGGCACAAGTCATCACCGACCTGCACGTCACCCTCGTGCAGAACCCGGCCGCCGTGGCCCTCCTCGGAGACCAATCCGGTTTCCGAGGGCCTCGGGCCAGCTTCGTCCACCGGTGGTTCACCGAACCCGACGCCCGCCGTCTCTACCCCGAACCCGATCACGAAACCCAGTCCCGCGCCTTCGTCGCGGATCTACGGGCCGCTGCCGCGCGCAGGAACGCGAAGGACACCGAAGCCACCTCGATGATCCATTCGCTGCTCGGCCTCTCCCCCGAATTCGCCTCACTGTGGGCCGACCACGACGTGGCGTTCCGGCGCGACGACCGAAAGCGCCTCAACCACCCCACACTCGGCCTGATCGAGGTCAACTGCCTCAACCTGTTCAGCGAGGACGGCCGGCAACGCCTGCTCTGGTTCACCCCCGTAGCCGGTACCGACAGCTCCGGCCTCCTCGACCTCCTCACGGTCATCGGCACCCAAGAAATCGCCGAACCCACACCCTGACAACCCTGCCGGCCCAGGTGCACCACCGCCGACGCGCAGCGACCAAACACCCCGTGCGGGAACCGGTCAACGTCCCTGGCCCAGCACGGAAACGAGTCTGGCCCCGCCGCTCGCGCGGCGGGGCCAGACTCCGACTCAGCCCGGTTCAGCGACCTACGGGAGCGCGTTCATTCGCGATTCCAGGTCACGCGGCTATTTCAGCCGACTCCCCCCGTGAAGAAGTTCGGTGCCCACGCGAAGAGCGCCAGGTACGCCAGGTACGCCAGAGAAACACCGGCCAGGCAATTGCCGCCACCACACCGCCGACGGCAAAGCCCGTCACCAGCAGGTAGGAGGAGCCGCCCGTCGTGGAGAAGACGCCTCCGGCGGCACCCGAATCCAGGGCTACGGCCGTGTCTCCGATCCGCATGGAATCCGGTCCGTCGTAAAGAAGGACATTCGTGCGCACGGAAGTACCATCCGCCGCCTTCCAGCCGCCGTAATAGTCACAGGATCCGTGGCTGCAGGACTCCCGGGCGGCAGTGAATGTCCCGGTGACTCCGCTGCCGCTCTGCGCCTTCCACGCCGGCACGAGATCAGGCGCGGCCTTGGCAATGCCGATCAGGGCTATGAAGGGCAGGCCGATCCAGAGGAATACCGACATGCGCCAGTGACGCTTTGAGGGGGAATCGATCACGAGGGCGGAGCCTACGATGTGGGCCAGGCCTTCGTAAAATCACTTTTCGCGAAAACCCCCATACACGGCACATTTTGCCCTCCGCATTCATGGCGACCAGCCTCACCCAACCCCCTCGCCTGCGGCACCGGTCCGCCGCGATCTGGTGCCCTTGCGGGCGGCAGGCCGGCCGCCGAGCGGAGGGCAGGTCGACCGTCGCGGGGACATCGATCAGGGCCCGGCGAGGAGGCGTCAGCCCTGGGGGTGTGTCAGCACCTCCCAGTCCCGACCTGGGCCGGCCCGGGTCACGGAGCACGACGCGGTCCAGGCATGGCCGCCCGACCAGCACCACCTGCCCAAGGCGGACGATGAGCGGATCGTACTGGCCGTCGACGTGAGCAACTGGCCCCGCCCTGACGCCCCGACCAGCGACGACCGGCTGTACTGCCATCCGTCCTGCGGTCGCCGCACCCGTAGACGTCGCGTCGGCGGGGAGACTCATATGCGGCGGCCGTTCTCTCGCGCTTCATGACTCGCCATCTCGACGCATGGAAAACGGCCGCCTCTGCTGTCCCGGGAAGAATCCGCAGATCAGCAGGTTCGGGTGATCTGCGAGGTTGAACAACAAGCCAAGAAGCCGTTGCCATACCGATCACGGAGTCTGTCGATCGAACGGGAGTCTCGGTCGGGTGACCGCGGGCCCTGCCCGCTGTGAGAGCCGGGCCTGGCGGTGTACGGGGGAAATCCAGGGGAGCGGACGGCCGCGCGCTGCTACGGTCGGGCGCCATGAGCTGGCTTCCCGATGACTTCGTCCACCCCGTCCTGGTACCGCTGCCGGGCGGTGGCCATCACCTGCGGCCGATCCGGGAGGCGGACACCCCGCTCGACTATCCGGCTGTGATGGGTTCGCGCGAGCGGCTGTGGACCATCTTCGGCCCGGCCTGGGGCTGGCCCGCGGCCACCATGACCTACGAGGCCGACCAGGCCGACCTGTTGCGGCACGAGAAGGAGATCGCCGCACACCAGTCCTTCAACTACGCGCTGTTCGACGCGGCGGAGACAGCTCTGCTCGGCTGTGTCTACATCGACCCACCGGAGAGGGCCGGCGCGGACGGCGAGATCTGCTGGTGGGTGGTGGACGAGCTGGTGGGCAGCAAGGTCGAGCAGGCCCTCGACGCGCTGGGGCCGCAGTGGATCGCCGCCGACTGGCCGTTCGAGCAGCCGCGCTTCCTCGGCCGCGAGATCTCCTGGTCGGACTGGCTCGCCCTGCCTGAGCACCCCGACGCGTAAGTGCTTGTCGCCCGTACCGACCTCGAAGGCTGTCGATCGAACGGGAGTCTCGATCGGGTGACGGCGGCGGTTTCCGCGCGTGAAAGCGGGGCCTCCAGGCAGCTCGGGGGTGCGGTCCCATTCCGAGTGGTTCCCGGAGGCTCTGTTGTCTTTGTGGTACGTGCCCGAGGACGTCGGTTGGCTCCTGGCTGCTCGAGGCCGAGGCTGGCAAGCAGGCTCGCGTCTCCGGGCACTTGACCGCTTCGCCGCGGGAGAGTCGGTTGTCCGGCACCACCACCGGGTTCCTTGCGGGCTGAAAGGCCCGCCGGTCAGGCGACCTTCTGGCGCTGGGGCGTCTTCCGCATCTTCACCCCGCCGACGATGAGCGCCAGCCCTACGGCGACGATGCCGAGGTAAGCGGTGGTCGGAAGGTCGACGACCTTGTGCATCCAGCCCCACTCCGTGCCGAAGAAGGTCTGCGAGGCGAAGCTGACCAGCCCCTGGGCTCCTACGACGTAGCCGATGCTTTCGACGGTGTATCCGATGGTTGTTCGCACGGATCGACCCTCTCGCGGCGGTGCCGCAAGATCGTCCTCCCCAGGGCCGAAAGCGCGGTAGTCCAAAGGATGCAGTCGGGCGGAGAACGGCCCGGCCCAGCAGAGACGCGCGCCGGGCGAGCCTGTGGTCCACCACCGCTTCGACCGCCGGCCCATCGCGCCTCACTCCTGCAAGGCAACGGTGAAGCACCGTGCGGCTCACCGTGGCCGAGGAGCCGGATCCGATCACGCGAACGTGACAGACCGTCTCAAACGATCCTTCTCAACGGCGTGTCAGCGGCGACGTGTAGCGTGCGGGCGTGACGTACGGACTGACGCGCCTGCTGCGTTCCGAAGACGACTGGTCGGACTTGCTGTGCTTCCTCGCCGAGCTTGATCCAGAGCCGCTCCGGGCGGCCTTGCGCTTGGGGTCGGGCACCATCACCGTCCGGCGCGAGGTCCGGGTGAGAGCGGATACAGGGGCGCCTACGGGCCGGGTCGACCTTGTCATCCTGCTGGACGGTGTCGAGCGCGCTCTGATGGAGATGAAGCTCGGCGCGGGTGCTCACGGCGAACAGTTCGCCGCGTACGACGCCTGGGCGGAGGCGAAGGGCATATCGGCAGCTGATCGCTACCTCGTGGGCCCGAATGCCGACCCGATCCCCGATGGCCCGGCTACCTGGTCCCGTCGGCTCACCCTCGCCGGCCTCCTCGGCGGCTGGGACACATCATCGGACGACCTCGCTCGTCCGCTGGCTGCCCGTGCGCTTGAGCAGCTCGTCGTGTTGGAGGCCGAGGCGACCGGCCCTGCGGACAGGGCGTCCATCGCGCTCAGCGACGCCCTGCGGCTGCGGCGACTGGCACGACTCACACAGGCTGCCGCCCCTTCGGGCACGGAGTTCAACGTGCGACAGCGCTCCCAGATGGGAGCACCGAACATCTGCGCCTGGCGGGAAACGGGCGACGGCTACGTCGTCGCCGAGATCCAGCGCCTGAAGCCGAGGCGTGGAACGGACAGCCCCTTCGAGATCCGCATCATGGTGCAGACTCCAGAGGCCACGTCCGCCGCGAACGGGGCGCTCGCCGACCGCCGTCGAGAATGGCTCGCCCGCACCAGCTTCGTCCAGCACGCAGGCACCGGCGTGCAGGCACTCGTGACGGATCCGGACCACGACGGCTTCAAGAAGAAATCAGGCAAGGGCCACCCGGACTACTACGGTTACGAAGGCGGCGGGCACGGAAGCTCCGTGGTGCTTCGGAAAGCGGTCGACCTGAACGAGATGGTGAGCGTGTTCTCCGCCGTCCTGAACTACCTCGCCACCTACCCGAAGCAGTAGGCGGGAGTCGGCACCACCGCGCGCTCCCCGCCCGAGCCTCCTGACCGTCTATGAGAGACCGTCAACCGCGTGACGAACTACCGCGCCTCGCCTCCGGATCGTGCCTCCGGGCCGCGATGCTCGTGCCCTGGAAGACCTGGAGGCACGCTCACACGTCGCGGCGCCTCACGACGAGCACGGCGAGTGCGACCGTGATCAGCGGCCAGAGCGTGTACACGATCCAGGAGCCGGGGACCGTCGCGGTGTAGCCCAGGGATCCGGGGTCCGGCTCCCAGGGTCGGACCAGGCGGTTCCAGGCGGCCGACACCAGCGCGTGTTTGAGGTCCGCCGACCAGCGGTTGCTCTCCGAGAACATGGTGGGCAGCATCAGCAGCGTGAAGACGCTGGTGGCCACGGTCCCGGCGGCGTTCCGGAGCAGAACGCCGAGGCCCAGACCGACCAGGGCGCAGGCCGGAGCCAGCAACGCGGATGCCACCAGCGCCCGGAACACCCCGGGGTGGGTGATCGGAACGCCGGCATGGTGCCCGTCCAGGATGGCCTGGGAGACCAGGAAGGAACCGGTGGAGACGGCCGTGCCGACCGCGGTCCACAATGCGGCGGTGACGGCCGCCTTGCCCAGCACGACCGAGCCGCGGGCGGGGACGGCCATGGTGGTGGTGCGGATCAGACCGCTGCTGTATTCGCTCACGACGGTGAGGGCGCCCATGGTGCTGGCGACGAGCATCAGCGTCCAGTAGCCGGCCGCCGGATAGGCGTCGTAGGGCAGGAACTCAGCGGGGCCGGAGCGGGCGGCCTTGTCCGTCAGCGTGGCCACGGCGGCGGCCCCGATGACGAACAGGACGGTGAGCGCGACCGTCCACTGGGTGGAGCGCAGGGACCGCGTCTTGATCCACTCGGAGGCGAACAGGTCGCGGAAGCGGGCGGGCGGCGTGGCGACGGGGATGGTCGGGGGGACGGGGATGGTCGGGGGGACGGAGGCGGGTGTGGTCATCGGGGCTGTCCTGCCAAGTGGTCGACGCTGTCGGCGGTGAGTTCCATGAAGGCCGTCTCCAGTGAGGCGGTACGCGTGGTCAGCTCGTCCACTCGGATGTGGTTCTCGAAGGCGAGCGCTCCGATCCGGTCCGCCGGGAGCCCGGTGACGGCGAGCTTCTCGGCGCCCGCCGAGCCCTCCGGCGCCACCGAGGCGCCCGCCGCCGTCAGCACGGCTGCCAGCTCGGCGGCCTGCGGCGTGCCGACCACGACGTTGTTACGGGTGCCGCGGGCCGCGAAGTCCCGTAGCGGCTCGGCGGCGATGAGGCGGCCCCGGCCGATGACGACCAGTTGGTCGGCTGTGTGCTCCATCTCCGACATCAGGTGGCTGGAGAGGAAGACCGTGCGCCCCTCGGCGGCCAGGCGCCGGAAGAGCCGGCGTACCCAGAGCACGCCCTCCGGGTCCATGCCGTTGACCGGCTCGTCGAACATGAGCACGGGCGGGTCGCCCAGCAGGGCGGTGGCGATGCCGAGGCGCTGCTTCATGCCGAGGGAGAAGCCGCCGATGCGGCGGGTCGCCACCTCGGTCAGCCCCACCTCGTGCAGCACCTCGTCCACCCGACGCCGCGGGATGCCGTTGCTGCGGGCCAGCGCGGACAGGTGGGCGGCGGCGCTGCGTCCGCCGTGGACCTGTCCGGCGTCGAGGAGGGCGCCGACGTGCCGCAGTCCGCGCGGGTGGTGGCGGAAGGGGACGCCGCTGACGGTGGCGCTGCCAGCGGTGGGCGCGTCCAGGCCGAGGATCATCCGCAGGGTGGTGGACTTGCCGGCCCCGTTGGGGCCGAGGAATCCGGTGACCTGGCCCGGTCGCACGGTGAAGGACAGATGGTCCACGGCCGTCTTGCCGCCGTAGCGCTTGGTGAGTTCGTTGACTTCGATCACGGCACCCACACTGCCGGGAGGACCGCCGCCCGGGCATCGGGCCGTGGGCGGCAATCGTGCGGCCGCATTAGCCCGTGGGCGTAAGTCCCCAGGCCGATGGCCGCACGGGCGACAGCCGGTTAGTCTCGCGGCGTGAACCCCGAAACGATCACTCCGTTGCCCGCGCGCGTTGCGCACCGAGGCCCCGTTCCCGAGAGGGCGCGCCGCCGATGACGAGGACGAAGGCCGTGGCCTGGGCGGGGGGTGCCTCCTACCTCCTCATGGTGGGTCTGCTGGTGGGGGGCGCGACGCGCGCGTCGGGCACGGTCCACGCTGTCGGGTCACTACTGGCCGTGAGCCTGCTCGTCGGCGTGGTGCGGCGGATGCCGCTGCTGGCTCTGGCCCTGGCACTCTTCGGATCCACGGCTGTGGTGGTGGGCACTCCGAGCTCCACCCATGAGGGCCTGGCGGCGGCGTCCCATGAAGGCCTGGCGGCGTCGTACCAGGGCCAGTTCCTGTCGTATCTGGCAGTGGACCTCGTGCTGGGCTTCGTCGTCGCCACCTGCGCGCAGCGCGCTTCGGTCGTCGCCGTGGCCGTGTCCGTCGCCGTACAACTCCTGGTGATCGGCGGCTTCGCGCACGGGGACAACCTGACCGTCAACGGGGTCATCGCCCTCCTGGCGATGGCCGCATCCTGTATGGCCGGTCTGCTGAGCCGCGGGCGCCGCGAGCACGTCGTGGCGTTGCGCGCACAGGAGGTGGCCGAGGCCGTGACCGCCGAACGGCTGCGAATCGCACGGGAACTGCACGACATGGTCGCGCACAGCATCGGCATCATCGCCATCCAGGCCGGTGTGGGCAGCCGAGTCATCCAGACCCAGCCGGCGGAGGCGCGCGAAGCCCTGCGCGCCATCGAGGCCACCAGTAGGGAGACCCTGGCGGGCCTTCGGCGCACGCTGGTGTCGCTCCGTCAGGCCGACCGGGGCGCGACCGCTGCGGAGCAGTCACCGCTCGCACCCGCGCCGGGGCTGGCGGACGTCGAACGGCTGGCGGCAGCGACCGCGGATGCGGGCGTACGCGTCGACGTGCGCCGCAGCGGGGGGCAGCGTTCCGTGCCGGCCGACATCGACCTGTCCGCCTATCGGATCGTGCAGGAGGCGCTGACCAACGTGGTCCGGCACGCGGGCACCGGGCGTTGCCGGGTGGCCATCGACTACGGGGACGAGGAGCTGTCAGTGGAGGTCGTCGACGACGGGCGCGGCGCCACCGGCAACGGCTCGGCCCACGGCTTCGGCATCATCGGGATGCGGGAGCGGGTCGGTCTGCTGCACGGCCACCTCAGCGTCGGGCCGCGCCCCGAGGGCGGCTTCCGGGTGGCGGCCAAGCTGCCGCTGCCCGCGCCCGTCGGAGTTCCGGTGGAGGCCCGATGACCGTCCGGGTGGTGCTCGCCGACGACCAGCCGTTGGTTCGGTCCGGTCTACGTGTGATCATGGCCGATCACCCCGATCTGGAGGTGGTCGGTGAAGCCGCCACCGGTGCCGAGGCCGTCCAACTGGTCAGGGATGTCCGTCCCGACGTCGTGGTGATGGACATCCGGATGCCCGGCATGGACGGAATCGAGGCCACCCGACTGATCACGGCCGACCGGGCCACGACGCGGGTGCTCGTCCTGACCACCTTCGACGAGGACGACTACGTCTACGGCGCGCTCCGGGCCGGCGCGAGCGGCTTCGTGGTCAAGGACATGGCGCTGGACGACATCCTCACGGCGGTCCGCGTGGTCGCCGCCGGTGACGCACTGATCGCGCCGGGTGTGACGCGCCGTCTGATCGCCGGCTTCATCGGGCGTCCTGCGGCTGTCCCGGAGCGCTCCCCCCGGCCGGCCGAGGGCATCACCGAGCGGGAACGGGAAGTGTTGACCCTGGTCGGACGCGGCCGGTCGAACAGCGAGATCGCCGAGGACCTCTTCATCACGGTGGCCACCGCCAAGTCGCACGTGTCACGGCTGCTCACCAAACTGGGCGCCCGGGACCGCGTCCAACTCGTCATCACCGCCTATGAGATGGGGCTCGTCACGCCGGTCCCGCGTCCGTGACCGGCGGGAACCGCCGTACCACGGGGCCGGAACCGGCTCAGTGCCAGTCGACGACGATCCGGTTGAGCGGGGTGTCGAAGGAGAAACGGCCGGAGGCGGGCTCGACGGGCGCGGCGTCGAGCGGGTGGAGCTCGAAGCGGGCCTCGTGGCCGCGGTACTCGCGGTCCCAGGTGCGCATCGTCTCGGCGACCCCGGCGGCCAGTTCGTCGCTGCCGGGCCCGTGGCCGACGACCCCGAACTCCCAGAGCTTGCCGCCCTCGGGGGTGCGCTTGTCGGACGGGCGCCGGGCGAGGTAGGTGAGGGCGCCGCCCTCGAACGCCGCGGTGGAGCTCGGGTACGGGTCGTCGGTGAGCAGGCTGCCGCGGGCCTCCTGCTCGAACGGCATCCGGTTCAGGCCGCTGGGCAGCGAGCAGGACAGGAAGAGCTCCATCCACTCCGGCGACTCCATGGCCCGGTAGTAGACGTCGGCCCAGAGCTCCGTGCGGGGCTGACCGAGGACGTCAGCCAGAGCCTCGGAGTCGACCGTCTGCTCGCTGTTGGTCTGCAGGTGCACCGAGCCGTCGACGGTCACCGGGATCATGCGGCGCGCGTCGTCGGCGATGCCCCGGCGCAGCGGCATGAAGGTGTTCATCGCGCTGCTGGTGGAGGCCCACACGCCGTCGGGGCGGCGCTGGTAGGCGATGGAGCGGGAGACGCTGCCGCGCAGTCGCTGGGGTACGAGCAGCAGGCCGCCGGAGGCGAGTTGGTCGAGCCAGGCGCGGGGGATTCCGTGGGCGCCGACGGTGGCGACGACGCGGTCGTAGGGTGCGCCGTTGGGGTGGCCGAGTGCTCCGTCGGCGCGCAGGACGGTGACGTTGTCGAAGCCTGCGGCGGTCAGGTTCGCGCGGGCGCCGTCCACGAGGTCGTCGTCGACGTCGATGGTGGTGACGTGACCGCGGTGGCCGACCAGGTGGGCGAGGAGGGCGGCGTTGTAGCCGCTGCCGGCGCCGAGTTCGAGGATCCTGTCGCCGGGCCGGGGCTGGAGCTGTTCGAGCATGAGGCCGACGACGCCGGGCTGCGAGGCGCAGCTGATGGAGGCGCCGTTGTCGTCCTGCTTGATGTCGACGGTCCAGTTGGCGTAGGCCTCTTCGAGGGGTGCGTTGGGGACGAACCGGTGGCGGGGGACGGTGCGCATGGTCGTCTCGATGCGAGGCGTCTGGACGCGTCCCTCCTCGATGATCTGGTCGACCAGGGCGTTGCGGAGGTGTTCGGCGGTGGTGGCGGTCTCGTCGATCGTGTCGCTGTTCACCTCGCCGAGGCTAGTGCGGCCGGGGTTCGTCGTCGGCGACGACGCGGAGATGTCACCCGTTCCCATGACTGCTGCTTTCGCTGGTGCTGACATGGCGCTCTGGTCTTCCAGGGGGAGGCCCGCGCGGTTGGCGTGGAAGATCGTGTGGTGGGCCAGGACGGCGTGTCCTCGACCGGGTCCTCGACCCCCGCCGGCCCTCCCCCGGGCGGTAGCCCCGCGTTCCTCGCCGGGACCACGGCAGCGGCCGGGAGCGCCGTGTCCGGGCGCACCTTGCACCCGCCCCGGACCTGTGCCCTGCCCCCCGGGCAGATCACGAGCCCCGACCCATGCCGCATATCTATACGAACCATGGCAAACTGGGCGGAAGTGATAGTGCTCTACAGAGGAAAATCACCCATGACACATGGAGCCCACCCCCACGCTCCTACCGTCCGCGCCAACATCGACCGCGCCCGCGACTGCGAAGAATGCCGCAGCTGGGGCACCGTGATCACATCGGAGGGCCGCCACGAGCTCTGCCCCAGATGCCAACACCCCGACGATCAAGCCCACGGCCTCCGGCCCCCGGCCGGCGACCTCCAGGCCGCCTCCGGCGAGTCCGGCCAGCGACCGGCCCCACCCCCGCAGACCCCCGGCCCAGGAGCCCCCGTACAGACGCCCTGAACCGGAGACAAACCACGCGGAGCGCTTCCAGGCGGGGCAAGGCCCTCGCGGAGCAGGGCGGCTCCCACCACGGATCCCCGGGCCTGTCCTCGTCCTTCCATGTGGCCGAGGACAGGTCGGATTCGACCGGCAGGTCAACGAGCAGCGGCAGAGTGTCGATCCCGATCCGCGTCCGGACCGTCGGCCTTTTGGCAAGGTCACGCAGAGGCGCAAAAGGCTCGCCCGTCGCCGGGTCCCGGAAGTGGTGCCGCGAGAACTGTTCGCCGGTTTCGAAGCGGCAGCGCAGGACCGCTTGAGCGGCGGCTGCCGCGGGTGGGGGGAGCTCCCGACCGGCCGCCGGGGTGGGCCATCTCCGCGGCGGCCGAGCCGGGCGTCCGGGCCGGACGCCGGTGCGGGTATGAGCGAGCCCCTCAGCCGTCCAGCCGTGCCCCGGCGGGCAGCCGGGCGAGCTCAGCCGGCCGGATCTGCGGCCGACACGCTCAGACCGTCCCGCTCCAGTCATCCCACTCAGGTCACCCCACTCAGGCCGCCGCGCTCTCCGCCGCGATCATCGCGATCAGTCCCGAGCGCCCGTGCTCCGCCAGCTGCCGACGCTGCCGTTCGGCACCGTTGCCCACGTCCAGCAGGCGGGCGACCAGCGGGATCACCGCGCGGGTGTCACCCAGCTCGTCCATGACCGGAGCGAGCGCGGCCAGCATCGAGCCGACGAGCTCGCCCGCCGGCCGCGACAGCCCCGTCGCCGGATCGTGCAAGGTGGCGCCCATGCCGTACCGGGCGGCGTGCCACCCCGCGCCGTCCAGGCTCTCCGGCGTCCGCTCCGGCACCGGACGCCCCGCGGCCGCCTCCCGCATCGCCGTGACGACCAGCGCGCGCACCAGCCCGGCCAACATCACCGCCTCGTCGACCCGCAGCTGGACGTCCATCGCGCGCAGCTCGACGGTCGGGAACTTCGCCGAGAGCCGGGCCTGCCAGTACAGCTGTCCGCGGTCACGGATCAGCCCGGCCTCCAGCAGGTGTTCGATGCGGCGCTCGTAGTCCCGCGCGTCCGCGAAGTACGGCGGGATCCCGCTGATCGGCCAGCGGCTGAAGACCACCGTGCGCCAACTCGCGTAGCCGGTGTCGGAGCCGTACCACAGCGGCGAGTTCGCCGACAACGCGGTCAGCACCGGCAGCCAGGGCCGCAGGCGGTTCAGCACCTCGACACCCGCCCGCGGATCGGGCACGGCCACGTGCACGTGCATGCCGTTGATCAGCGCCTCGTCGGCCAGCCGCGACATGTTCCGCCTGATCGAGCGGTAACGCGGGGCGTCGACGATCGCCGGAGGCGTGGAGAGGGCGTACGGGGCGGTGCCACACGCGGCGAGCCGGCAATCGGCACCCTCCGCGGCGGCCGCCAGCGCGTGCCGCAGACGCAACAGATGACCACCGACCTCGGCCAGATCCCCGCAGACCGGGGTGGCCACCTCCACCTGCGCCTGCAGCAACTCGTTCTGCAACTCGCTGTGGTGCACGGCAGGATGCAGCCCCGCCGCATCCCGCACCGCATCGACATACGGCAACGGCAGACCACTGTCCGGATCGATCAGCAGATACTCCTCCTCCACACCGACAGTCGGACGCCCACCCGCATCCACCGTGAGCCCGCCGTCACCGCCTGTCATGCCGACACCAGTACCCATAACTCCCGGTTACCCGCCCAACCGGCAGCCAACCGGGCCACGGACGGCACCACGACCACCGGATCGGCCCCGGGCCCAGGCGACCGGGCCGCCAGCGAGCGGGAGAACGGCACCAACTGCTTCAAGAACGACGCCCCCTCGGAGTACGACGGCCGGGTCGTCGAGGTCACCGAAAGGCGGCTCTCCGGCATCCCGACGGACCGCCAGGCCGAATACGTCGAACACCTCCGGGCCCGGATCGAGTCCATGGGATTCCAGCGGGACGACTCCGGAGCCCTGCGAACCTCCGCCCACTTCACCAACCCGACCAACAAGTTCACCGGCTCCACCGACGGCATCGGCAGTTCGTACGGGACGCTCGTCATCGGCTTCTCCTCCCCCTGCGTGTGGCCCAACGGCACCAAAGCCCGCGGTGAACCACTCCGCGCCCGGCCCCTCGCGCCACACCCGCGCGAGGGGCCGCACCGAGCAGGCTGCCGAGGGATCAACCAGAACTCGCTGGTCACGGCCCGAACGGCCCGCACAGCCAGCCGCGTAGCGCGGACGTTCGCGGCCCCGAAGGCCACGTCCGGGTACCCCAGGCCTCTCACCAGACCCGGGCGGGCCACAGGACGCGCAGACTCACCAGCCCCCGGGCGTTTCCCACCAGCCCCGGGGATCGGGGATACCCCGGGGCGCTACTGGCCGATGCCGTGGAGGATGCGCTCGGCCACCAGTTCCGGCTTATCGGTCGGCAGCGCGTGGCCGGCGCCAGGCACGATCTCCACCCTGGCCGAGGGCGCGAGCCTGCCGAGGCGGTCGGCGACCGTGTGCGGGTCGTGCATGGCGCTGCGCGCCCCGAGCAGGAACAGCGAAGGAACGCGCAGGCGGCGCAGTTCCTCGTCGGTGAGGACCGGTGGTACCGGGAGTGCGCGCCGGAAGCCCATCGACGCGCGCATCAGGCCCATCAGTTCGCTCTCCAGGATCGCGCTGTTGCCGACCAGGCGGGCCAGACGGGGGCGGAGCGGGCGGGGCGCGGCTGCGGCGAGCCCGCCGGCGATCAGCCAGGCATAGAACCGCGGCCCGACATCGGCGAAGCCCGCGGGGTCCACCAAGGTGAGGGAAGCGGCCCGTCCGGGACGGTGGATCTGGTGGTTGATCGCCAGCCAGCCGCCGTAGGAGCAGCCGACGACCTGGGCGGCCGTCACCTCCAACGCTGCCAGGACTTCGTCCAGCCAGGAAGCGCCGTCCCGGCCGTCGCGGATCGGGGCGGTTTGCACGCTCGCGCCTGGCTCGCCGACCGTGTCGACGGCGATGACCGGACGGTGCCGGGCCAGCGTGTCGATGTACCGATGCCACATCAGCGCGTTTCCGCCGGATCCGGGTAGCAGCACGATCGGCTCGCCGTTCTGTGGTCCGGTCCGGTAGACGCGAGTGGTCCCGAACGCGGTCGGAAGGTCCAGTGTCGCCCGCGGCCCCGGCCACAGTTCAGCCAGGGTCTGCTGGTATGCGGCACGGAACCGGTCTCTGGCTTGGTCGTTCTTGAACTCACCAATTCGCATGATACATGTGTATCACGGCATGATACGGGTGTACCAGGGAGGTGGGATCATGAACGCGCGGGTCGATCACGAGGAGCGCCGACGGCAGATCGCCGAGGCACTGTTGCGGATCGCTGACACCCAGGGCCTGCAGTCGGCCAGCATGCGGGCGGTCGCGGCCGAGGCCGGCGTCTCCCTGCGGCTGGTGCAGTACTACTTCGACACCAAGCAAGGGCTGCTGCTCGACGCACTGGCCAGGCTCGGCGCCCAACTTCAGGCCCGCATGGAGAAGTGGATCGGCGCGGCGGGCGCCCCGCCCACACCGCGCGGCATCGTGACCGCGGTCCTGTCGTGCATCCTGCCGACCGACCCGGAAAGCCGGCGGATCACCAGAACCTATGCCGCCTACTACACCCTGGTGCTCAACGACCCCGAGGTACTGGAAAAGCACGGCGCGCGACAGCCAGAACTGCTGGAGGGCTTTCTCGCCAAGCAGATCCGCGCGGCCCAGCAGGCAGGGGAGATCGACCCCGACAGGGACCCGGAGATCACCGCTGCCGGACTACTGGCCATGGTCAACGGACTGGGCTCAAGCGTGCTGGGCGGCCAGCGCACGGGCGACGCCGCGCTGGCGATCCTCGCCCACCACCTGGACGAACTCTTCCTCACGCGAGGCGGGGTCTGACGGCAGGCCGAGGGGACCAGCCTGCCGGTGGCCAAGTGTGATCCGCGTGCGGGTGCCTTCTTCCCTCGGACAGAGGAGGTGCCCGAGTCGGCTCGCGGCCACCGGTCAAGCGTGGGTGGGTGAGCTGACCGCCAGCCGGCCGGGAGAGGCCGGACGTCCCTGTGTGAACGGGCTTTGCGGCAGGCAAGCCGACGGAGATGACCACGGCCACGCAGGTCGGCCCTGTGGTACGTTCCGAGTAAAGGGGCCGACGTGGATGAGACTTCGAAAGCGCGGGATGAACTGGACCGGCTGGGCCGGTCCCTGCGCGGGCAACTGGTCACGCTGATCAAGGATTTGACCATTCGCGTCCACCTCCGCCGGCTGACCCTCGACAAGCCGAAGGTCGCCGACCCGCGCGATCCGCTGCGCTACCACTATTCGACGGTGTACCAGGGCAATCGTCCGGCGACCGCCACCGCCGCCGGTACGGCCTCCCGTGCGGTCCTCCTCCTCCGCGCGGCCGGATGGGACGTCACGACGTCAGAGGAGGATGACGACGGGATCCTCTGGACGGTGGTCGTCGCTCACCGGGACGGCAACGGCATCCGCATCATGACGAGCGAGGGCACACCCGCCGTCGCGTTCCGCGGACAGACGCCGGCGCTGGCCCTGTCCCCGCCGCAACCGATCCGGCAACCGGAGGCGGTGCAAACGCCAACGCCAACGCCCACGCCAACGCCAACGCCGTTGTCCCCCACACCTGGTTTCGTCCTCTGCTACGAGTGCCACGGCCTCGGCCGGTGTCCCGGATGCGGTGGCCGCGGGTGGGTGCTCGGCCGGACCGGTCAGACCGGTCAGAAGAGCCGGTGCGGGGAGTGCCGTACCACGAGGGCCTGCGCCATCTGCTGGGGTGACGGCGAGTTGAGCATCTCCGACCTGTCCCTGTACCAACGCGGCTACTACCCGGAGCTGGACGGGCACTGACCGGCCATCGGGTGCTCCGGGCCGCGGCCACCGTGGGGTGGACGCCGTGTCCGCCGGGGTCCACCAGGACCCGCCGCCTTCGCCGGGCGGGGCAGTGGCTCGCCGTAGAGGGGCACCGGGACCCGGCCGACGGCGGGGTGCTCAGGGTTTGAAGAGCACCTTGACGGCGCCGTCCTGCTTCTTCTGGAACATCTCGTACGCCGCGGGGGCGTCGTCGAGCGGGACGTGGTGGGTGGCGAAGGTGTCGACACCCAGCGGGTCGTCGTCCGTGAGCAGGGGGAGGATGTCGGCGGCCCAGCGGTGCACGTTGGCCTGGCCCATGCGGAGCTGGATCTGCTTGTCGAACATGGTGAGCAGCGGCAACGGGTCGGTCTGGCCGCCGTAGACGCCCGAGAGGGAGATCGTGCCGCCGCGTCGCACGATGTCGATGGCGAGGTAGAGGGCGTGGAGGCGGTCGATGCCGACGTGTTCCATCATCTTGGCGGCCAGTGCGCTCGGCAGCAGGTTCGTGGCCTGGGCGGCGAGCTTCGCGCCGGGCGAGCCGTGGGCTTCCATCCCGACCGCGTCGATGACCGCGTCCGGGCCGCGTCCGTCGGTGAGGCCGCGGACGACGTCGGCGAGGCCCTTGCCGTGCTCGTGGAGGTTCAGGACCTGCACGCCGCGGCGTCGCGCCCGTGTGAGGCGTTCGTCGACGAGGTCGACGCCGATCACCTGGGCCACGCCCCGGTGCAGGGCGATCCGGCAGCTCATGTCGCCGATCGGCCCCAGGCCCAGGACGACGAGGCTGCCACCCTCGGGCACGGACGCGTACTCGACGGCCTGCCACGCGGTGGGCAGCACGTCGGAGAGGAGGACGAAGCGGTCGTCCTCGGGTCCGTGGGGCACCTTGATCGGCAGGGTGTTCCCGAACGGGACGCGCAGCAGCTCGGCCTGGCCGCCGGGGACCTGCCCGTAGAGCTTGGTGTAGCCGAACAGCGCGGCGCCGCTGCCGTACTCCCGCACCTGGGTGGTCTCGCACTGCGAGTGCAGGCCCCGTGCGCAGGTGTGGCAGGTGCCGCAGGACACGTTGAACGGGATCACCACCCGGTCGCCCACGCGGACGGCGGTGACCTCGGGCCCGCTCTCCTGGACGATGCCCATGGGCTCGTGGCCGAGGATGTCGCCGACGTCGAGGAAGGGACCGAGGACCTCGTAGAGGTGGAGGTCGGATCCGCACAGTCCGCTGGTGGTCACCTTGATGATCACATCGGTCGGATCCTTGATGGCCGGATCGGGAACGGTGTCGACACGGACGTCTCGCCTGCCGTGCCAGGTCAGGGCTCTCATCGCCACTCCTCGAAGGCTGTACCGGGGGTCACCTTCCCGGCGTCTCTCCAGGCCCCGGTTCGCGAAACGGGCAGATCCGCCCGAGCCGTCCGCGGATGCCTCGGCGGCGCCGGCCCTGCGGGCTGCCGAGGGAGCCGTGCCGCGTCTCCCCCGGCCCCGGCCGTTGAGCGCCCGGGCCGGGTGCGCGCACCCGGAGGGCTGCTGCGTCGACCCCCAAGGGCGGGCGCCGACCCGCGGGACACCGAGCCGCAGGACGCCGACCCGCGGAGCACCGACCCGCAAGGCACCGAGCCGCGGGACACCGACCACGTCGCGGTACGACGAGTCGCCCATCATCAGAATCACCCTCGCGAGCGATTGATCGTGTCCGTCCGATCGGAGCACGCCTGCCTGCCCTAGCGTTTCGTTGACGAACCGCCCCCGGGCGGCCACGCCACCACCATTGCCACCACCATTGCCATCGCTGGAAGCAGGCCAGATGTCCGACGAGATCGTCCGCGCAGCCATCCACCCCGCCATCGGATTCGCCCGGGTCGGCAACTCCCCCGAGGAGTACTACCTCGCGCCCGAGGTCCCCGACCCGCACCCGCAGGAGCCCGGCTCCTACAAGGACGCCGCGGGCGCGATCAAACGCGAGGCGGCCCGGTTCCGGATCTACGGCTACAACGCGCAGGGCGAGGCGGTCGCCGAACTCACCGCCGACAACGCCGACATCCGCTGGACGGCGCACCTGGCGAACCAGAAGGCCGCCTGGTACCAGTTCCAGCTCGCCCTGGACATCCCGGACGCGGCGCTCGCCAAGCCGTCCGGGCTGCGCAACGCGGACATCACCGGGGACCGCCGCAAGGACCTGGTCATCGACGCGGGCCGGCTCGCCATCACCGGGCGCGGCACGGCCGGCCCGGACTACCAGTTCCGCAACGGCACCTTCATGGGCAAGGAGGTCTACCTCGGCGAGCTGCGCACCGACGAGGACGGCCGGCTGCTGGTCCTCGGCGGCTTCGGCGCGTCCGCCTCCTACGACGGCCGGCCGGTCAACACCTTCGCCAACAACGACGGCTGGCACGACGACACCGGCGACGGCCCGGTCACCGCGACCGTCACCATCGGCGGCCGCGAGATCCCGGTCGACCCCGCCTGGGTGGTGGTCGCCCCGCCGAACTACGCGCCGGCCCTCAAGGGCATCCGCACCCTCTACGACCTGCTGTTCGACGTGTTCGTCTCCAGCGGCTCGCTGCCCTTCCCCGAGCGGGTCTCCTTCAGCCGCGACATCGCCCCGGTGCTGCGCCGCTTCGACGAGCACCAGTGGGTGAACCAGGGCTTCGCCGCCCACTTCGGCCACGGCGGCGTGGGCCACTCCTTCACCCCCGAGCTGCTCGCCCGGCTCAGCGACGCCGGCCGGGCCCGCCGCCCGCTGCGCCAGGCCGTCTTCGACGCGCTGCGGGACTTCGCCACCGACCGCACCTCGCCCGTCCCCTGGCCCTGGCTGTACGGGGACGGCATGGCCGTGCCGCCGCGCACCGAGCTCCAGCACATGGCGCTCTCCCCCACCCAGTACAAGATGTTCCAGCTGTGGGCGCAGGGCGAGTTCGAGGACGACTGGGACACCCTGGGCTCCGTACCGCCGCCGCGCGAGCTCGACGACCTGCCGATCGGCGAGCGGCCGCACGCGCTGGACCGCGCGGCGCTGGACTTCTGCCTCGCCGACGCGTTCCACCCGGGCTGCGAGGTCACCTGGCCGATCCGGCACGCCACGATGTACACGGCGCCGTTCCGGATCCGCCACCGCTCCTCCGACCATCCCGAGCCCTCGTACGGCACGGTCCTCACCCCGGAGGAGGCGCTGTCGGTGAACGGGCCGCTGTACGCCCAGCCCCCGGGCGCCCTCACCCGGTGGATGGCGGTGCCCTGGCAGGCCGACACCGCCAGCTGCCGTTCCGGCTACGAGCTGGCCCTCAACCCCCGGCACGACCCCTACCTGCCGAGCTTCTGGCCCGCCCGGGTGCCCAACCACGTGCTCACCGAGGACGACTACCGGATCGTCGTGGACGAGGGCCGGCCGCCCGCCGAGCGTGAGGAGGCGTTCGAGCGGCGGGCGGTGTGGCTTCGCGGCCTGCGCGGCCAGAACACCGAGCAGCTCAACCAGATGATCGACGACTGGTTCCGGCTGGGGATCGTGGAGGTCCGCGAGGGCGCGCCGGGCTTCCCCGAACGGCTCCAGGTGGAGTCCACCCCGTCCATCGACCTCGCGGGCGTGCCGCACACCCAGAACCTGGTCACGCTGCACGTCCCGCAGGCCGCCGACCCGGCGATCGCCACGGCCGCCATCGAGCAGGCGATCGCGGTCAGCGGCTACACGGCCGAAGAGGTCACGGCCGGCTACATCGACAAGGTCGCGCGCTACCGCGACGAGGCCTGATGGCGGCCCGCCGCACCGGCGGGAACGGCCACTACGAGGTGGTGGTCGCGGGCGGCGGCCCGGCCGGGGCCGCCGCCGCGCTCACCCTGGCCCGGGCCGGGCGGCGGGTCCTGCTCGCCGACGCCGGCACCGGGCCGCCCAAGGTGGGCGAGGCCCTGCCCTCGGTGGCCCGGGTCCTGCTGCGCGACCTGGGCGCCGGTGAACTCCCGCTCGCCGACGGCCACCTGGCCTGCTACGCCAACCTGTCCTCCTGGGGCTCGGCCGCCCTGCACGGCACGGACTTCATCCGTGACCCGAACGGGCCGGGCTGGCACCTGGACCGCGCGCGCTTCGACCGCCGGCTGCGCGAGGCGGCCGCAGCGTCCGGTGCCGAGGCCGCCGCCCGTACCACGGTCCGTCCGGCCGCCCGCCACCCGGACGGCGGCTGGCTGGTCGCCCTGCGCGGGCCGGCGGGCGAGCGCACCGTCCGCTGCGACTGGCTGGTGGACGCCACCGGCCGCCGCCGCGCGGTGGTCTCCGCCTGCCGGGCCACCGAAGCCCCGGCCACCGAAACCCCGGCCACCGAAGCCCGGGCCACCGAAGCCCGGGCCGGCCGCGGGCCGATCACGGCCGGCCCGCCGGAAGGAGACCCGGCCGACCGGCTGCTCGCCACCTGCCTGGAGCTCGACCCCGACCCGCGCGGCAGGCCCGGCGAGAGCTCCTCGCTGGTGGAGGCCGCCGCGGACGGCTGGTGGTACACCACGCTGCTGCCGGGCGGCCGGCGCCTGGTCGCGTACTTCACCGACGCCGACCTCGCGCCCCCCGAACTGCGCACCCGGGACGGCTTCCTGCGGCTCATGGGCACCACCGGGCACATCGCGGCCCGCGCAGCCGCCCATCCGCACGCCGGCACGGGCCGCCCCCGTCGGGCGCCCGCCCACTCGGCCCGCCTCGACCGGTCGAGCGGTCCGGGCTGGACCGCCGTCGGGGACGCCGTCGCGGCCTTCGACCCGGTCTCCTCGCAGGGCATCCTCACCGCCCTGCACACCGGTGCGACCGGCGCCGCGGCCGTCCACGCCCACCTCAGCGGCGACGCCGGCGCGCTGGACGCCCACCACGCCGGGGTCGCCGCGCTGCTGGCCGCCTACCGGCGCAACCACCACGCGGTGTACGCCGCCGAGGGCCGCTGGAGCGAGCGGCCGTTCTGGCGACGCCGCCGCCTCCTCTCCCCACCCCCGCAGAAACCCCGGAAGGAAGAAACAGCATGACGACCCGTCACGACCACGACCACGAGGACCCCTCGGTCCACTCCTTCATCCTGGCCGGCAAGGACACCCTCTTCGGGCACCACCTGGCCATGTTCGGCATGGCCGAGCACCGCTACCAGGTGCTGGTCGAGTACGACCTGCCCACCGACATCGTCGACATCTACCTCAAGGACCGGGCCGACCGCCCCGCGAGCTGGCACGCGGTGCGCAACACCGAGAACATGGTGCTGCCGCCGATCGGCGACGGTTCGGTGACCGAGTACCCGGCCCGGCTGGACCGGGTCACCCAGACCGGCAACGGCGAGGACCGGATCTGGGAGCCCATCTCGGGCGGCTTCACCGCGCGGATCCGGCGGGTGCTGAACTTCCGCCGCTTCAGCGACGAGCCGTTCCCGGCGCACCTCACCTACCTGCTGTTCGGGAAGGGCGAGGAGGCCCACCTGACCCACCGCCTGGTCCAGCGCCCGCACTTCGAGCAGATCATCACCCTGCAGCGGGTGCCGGACGGGGTCACCCAGGCCGACCTGGCGAGCGCCCCGGAGCTGACCCTCCCCGCCGTCCCCGACGACGGCCACGGCGGCCTGCCCTGGACCACCCGCCCGCTGCCCGCCCGCAGCTACGACGCGCTGCTGCACCGCACCACGGGCGCGCCGGCACCCGTCACCCTCGACCTCGGCGACGAGCGCTGGTGGAACATCACCACCCTGAACGCCTGAGCCACCGACGGGGCCGTGCCGGGCAGCGGCCCGGCACGGCCCCGTCGGTCGCCCTCCCGGCCGCCACCCGGACCCCGGTCGTTCGGGAGGGGGGCCGACGCCCGCGTCGCGTGACCACGGCCCGGCCCCGGGTGAGCCGCCGACGGACCGTGACGCCGGCACCCCGGCCGCCGGCACCTCCGCCGACGCGGCCGACGCGGCCGACGAGGCCGACGAGGCCGACGAGGAACTGATCGCCGGCACGGCCGAGCCGCTGATCTTCGGCCCGTCGCGCGGCGCCCGAGCACGCTGACCGGGTCCGTCCGTCGAACAGGGCAGGGCGGTCGGGCCGGGTCAGCGGCAGCCGGCGGCAAGCCGGCCTCCGACGGCGGTGCGGAGGCTGCCGCCCGATCCGACCGGCGGGGGCGGTGTACGTCGACCACGGCGCGGGTAGTGGGGGCATCGAGCACGCCGCCGCCGACCGTGGTCGGCTCCGCGCAGGCCTGCTCGGCGCCGGCCGGCCGGAGCAAGTCGGCTGCAAGGGCCCTGCAATCGGGCCGCGGAGACTGGGTGTCATGACTTCGAGCAACAACTCCCACTCCACTCTCCACCCCTACACCCGCGAGATGGCGATGATCCACCAGGTGTTCCGCCGCGAGTCGCGCCTGCTCGCCGAACTCGTCCAGGACGTGCGGCCCGGCGACACCGCACGCGCCCGGATCCTCGCCGAGCACTGGCGGCAGTACGCCATCGGCCTGCACGCCCACCACACCGGCGAGGACGAGATGCTCTGGCCGGTCCTGCTGCCCCACCTGGACCTCGATGCCGAGCAGGTGCTGGCGATGGAGGCGCAGCACCGCGAACTGTCCGACGGGCTCGCCGAGGTCCAGCGGCTGATGGAGCGGTGGCAGGCGCAGGCCCTGTCCGAGGACCGCGACGAGCTCACCGAGGCGCTGTACAGGCACCACCGGCAGCTGTGCGCCCACCTCGACGAGGAGGAGCGGGAGGTCATGCCGCTCGTCGCGCTCCACGTGAACGAGCAGCAGTGGCACGCCGTGGGCGAGCGGGGCCTCGCCGAGACGCCGAGGAACCGGCTGATGATCGCCCTGGGCGCCATCCTGGAGGACACCCCGCCGGAGGAGCGCCGGGAGTTCCTCGCGCGGCTGCCCTTCCCGGCCCGGGTGCTGTGGAAGCTCGTCGGGCAGCGGCAGTACCGCCGCGAGACCGACCGGGTCCGCGGTCCGCGTACGACCGCCTGAGGTGTGCCGCCCCGTCCGGCCGCCCGTCCCGGGGGCCGGCACCGGCTGCCCGGCCCGCTCCTACCGATCGAGGAAACGTCACCGATGCGCATCGGATTCTCCGTCCCCCAGTTCGGCCCGTTCGCCGATCCCGACCGCACCGCCGCGATGTGCGCGGCCCTGGAGGAACTGGGCTGCCACAGCCTCTGGGTGGCCGACCGGCTCCTGGCTCCGCTGACCCCGCCCGACGGCTACCCGGGCGGCAAGGCGATGCCCGCCCGGTACGCCACCCACCTCGACCCGCTGCTCGCCCTGGGGGTGGCGGCCGCGGCGACGGAACGGGTGCGGCTCGGCAGCAGCACGCTCAACGCCCTGTGGCAGCCGCCCGTCGTGCTCGCCCGCGCCCTGACGACCCTCGACCTGATCAGCCACGGCCGCCTGGACGTCGGGCTCGGGCTGGGCTGGATGCGCGAGGAGTACGAGGCCGCCGGGGTGCCCTGGCGGGGCCGCGGCGCGCGGCTGGAGGAGACCCTCGACGTCCTCGAAGCCGTGTGGGGCTCGGACACGGTCAGCCACACCGGCCCGTTGTGGACGGTTCCCGGGTCGACCGTGCTCCCCAAGCCCCTCCAGGGCCCGAGGCCGCCCCTCCTGCTGGGCGGGTTCACCCCGCCCGCGCTGGAGCGGGTCGGCCGGCGCGCGGACGGCTGGCTGGGGGCCTCGATGCCGCTCCCGTACTTCGGCGGCCTGTGGGCGGTGGCCGCCGAGGCGGCCGAGCGGGCCGGACGGGACCCGGCGGGACTGCGCCGGGTGTTCCGGGTGAACCCGGAGGTCACCACGGCCGGTGCGGGCCCCGAGGAGGCCCATCACCGCGGGACGGTGCGCCAGATCTGTGACCACCTCCGGGTGATGTGCGAGGCGGAGACCGACGAGGTGCTCGTCGACCTGCAGCTGACCACGGACTCGCCCGAGGAGTACCTCGACCTGGCGGCGGCGTTCCTGGCTGAGCTGACCGGCTGAGCTGAGCTGACCGGCTGAGGGGAATACCGGTCCTTGAGGGCCGGGAGGACGTCGACGAGCCGTCCCGGCCCCGGCTGCCCCTGCCGTGGGGGACGCCGCTACGCGGGCCCCGGCGCCAGTGCGGCCAGGGCGGTCCGGGCCGTCTCCGCCCAGTGCGCGGAGTCCCAGGCGGCCGCCACCCGCGCGGCTTCGAGGTAGTGCTGCCGGGCCTGTTCCGGACGGTCCAGGAACTCGGCCAGTTCGCCCAGGGTCTGCGCGACGGGCCGGAAGACGATGCTGAGGCTGCTCGCACCGCCCGCCAGGTGTCCGAGGGGCAGCAGGTCCCGGTACACCTCGGCGGCCGCGGCCCGGTCGCCGAAGGCGACGGCGGCCATGCCGCGCAGCCCGGCCAGCACGGGGTACGCGAAGTCGCGCCGGATCGGCACGCGCCGGCCGAAGACCTCCCGGGCCTGGTCGGGACGGCCCGCGGCCAGCAGCGACAGCGCGGTGAGCGACTCGTTGTGCGGGTGGTACCGCTCCCACACCGCGAGCAGCACGGGCAGCACCTCGGCGAGCCGGCCCTGTTGCCACCGGATGCATCCGACGGCCAGACCCGCCAGTCCGCTGAGGTCCACCGCCCCCCGTTCCCGCAACTCCGCGACCGCCGCCCCCAGGGCCTGCTCCGCCTCGTCGAAACGCCCCCGGGCCATGGCGAGCATGGGGTGGCGCAACCTGGCCACCGCGAACGCGCCCTGGAGCTCGTAGGTGCGGGCGATCTCGTCGGCACGCACGAGACACCGCTCCATCTCCGCCGGGTCGTTGCGGCCGGCGGCGATCCGGGCCGCCGTGTAGGCGCTCATCCAGGAGTACTCGGGGCTGTCCTGGGAGTCGGCCACCTCGGCGAGTTCCCGGTGGAGCTCCAGGTAGGCGTCGGGCTCGAGTTCGCCGTCGACCCGGCGCAGCAGCGAGGTGAGCGTCAGGCCCCGCAGCCGGGGCTCGCCCGCGGACCGGGCGAGCTCCACGGCCTGGCGCCCCACGGCCACGGCGCGCGGATCGGTGTCGTCGAGCGCGTCGGCCAGCTGGTCGAGGAGCAGGCACCTCTGCCGGTCGGCCAGGTCCGGGCTCTCCAGCAGTCCGGCGAGTTCCGCCACGGCCTCGGGGTCGGACGCCGCGTACGCGCGGACGCGCCACGGCGTCGGTTCGGTCCACGTCGTGTAGGCGGCGATCAGCAGGTCGGCGCGGCCCTCCGCACGGGCCACCTGTACGGCCTGCTGTTGTGCCTCGCGGGCGGGTTCCACGGCTCCCATCCGGATCCGGCAGTCCACCAGCTGACCCAAGAGCAGCACCCGCAACAGGGCGGCGTCCTGACCGGCGAAGGCGGCCGGATGATCGGCCAGGAGACCGAGGGCCGCGTTCAGGAGCGCCTCGGCGTTCTGCGGCGCGTAGCGGCGCACCGCCTGCTCGCACGCCAGCCGGGCGTAGTGGACGGCCGGCCCGGCGTCGGCGGTCACGACGGCGGCCGCGTGCAGGAGGTGGTGGGCCGTCGCGGCGACGTCGTCGGAGCCGAGGGCGATCAGGCTCCTGCCCAGCCGGGAATGCATCCGGGCCAGCCGGAGGCGCGTGAGGTCCGCCTCCAGCGCGTCCCTGACGAGGGCGTGGCTGAACCGGACCGTGCCGGGACGCGGCTCGCTGAGCAGTCCGGCGGTGACTCCCGCGTCCAGGGCGTCGAGGAGCTGCTCGGCGTCGCTGTCCGCGGCGTGGACGAGGAGGGCCACCTGGGCTTCGCGACCGGCGACGGCAGCCAGCCGCAGTCCGGCCGTGACGGTCGGCGCGAGCAGGGCGAGCCGCCGCCGCAGCACGTCCAGGACTCCTTGCGGGACACGGGCCAGAGCCTGCTGCTCGCCCTCTCCGGCGAGCAGGAGCGAACTCTCCCGCAGGTGGAAGGGGTTCCCCCCGGCCCGTTCGGCCAGGGCCGACGCGGCCCGCTCGCTCATGGTGGTCGCGGTGCGCCGCAGCAGCTCCTTCGCCTGGGCGTCGGACAGCCCGCCGAGTGCCATCCGCACGGGCGAGCAGGCGGCCAGCCGCGCCAGTGCCCCGGTCAGGTCGCCCTCGCCGGTGCGGTACGAGCCCACCAGGAGGAGCGGCGCGTCGCGCAGGTGCTCGGCGCAGAGCAGGAAGAGCTCGACGCTCTCCTGGTCACCCCGGTGCAGGTCGTCCAGCACGATCAGCAGCGGCTGGCGAAGGGCCGTTTCGCGGAGCCATCCGAGCAGCGCCCTGTGCAGGCGGAAGCGCCGGGCCGGGCTGCCGTCCGGCTGCCCCGGGTCGCCCGCGCCGCCCGGAGCCAGGAGCGGGGCGAGTTCGTCGGCGTACCGGCCCGGTGGCGCGGCCTCCGCCAGACTCGGCAGCATGTCGAACCATGCCCGGCCGGGCGGGGCGCCCTCGGTCTCTGGGCACTGCCCGGACCCGGCCAGCCAACCCTGCTGCGGCAGTTGACGGACGGCCGCCTCCAGGAGGCTCGACTTGCCGATGCCGGGCTCGCCGGAGACCAGGACCACCTGGGCCAGGCCTGCCCGTGCCCGGTCCGCCGCGGCGGCGAGCCCGGCCAACTCCTCGTCACGGCCCAGCAGCCGGCCCGCCGCCAGGACGGCCGGCGTCCCGGGGCCGGGGCCCGCCACCGGGCCCCGCATCGCAGCCACGGCGGTGGACGCCTCGGCGCGCACGGTGGCCGCGGCGGTGGACGCCTCGGCACGTGCGGTGGCCACGGCGGTGGACGCCTCGGCGCGCACGGTGGCCACGGCGGGTGCCCCGGTCGCCAGCCGAAGCACGTCCAGACGCTGGTGCAGGAGGGCCTGCTCAAGCTCCAGGAGGGCCGGCCCGGGCTCGATGCCGAGTTCCTCCCCGAGGGTGCGCCGGGCCTGCCGGAGCGCGGCCAGGGCGTCACCTTGGCGGTCGCGGGCCCACAACGCCAGGGCCAGCAGCCGCCAGCCCTCCTCGTGCAACGGCTGCTCCCGGGTCAGCGCGAGGACGTCGGCGAGGGCATTCGCCGCCTGCCCGCTGCCGAGCCGTGCCGCGGCGAGCCGCTCCCGGGCGGTGCGGTGCACCTCCTCCAGACGGGCGCGTTCACCGGCGGTCCACGGCTCGTCCAGGAACTCCGCGTACGGCTGCCCGCCCCACGAGGCGAGCGCTGCGGCCAGGCCCTCGGCGGCGAGACGAGCGGGCACGTCCACCCCCGAGCAGGCCGCCACCCGCCGTTCGAACACCCGGGCGTCCACCGCGTCCTGCTCCACGGCGAGGGCGTAGCCGTACGGCGCGCTGACCAGCAGCCGCGCGGGCGCCCGGGGCGCCCGTTCCGGTTCGAGGAGGCGCCGCAGCCGCGCGATGTAGGCGTGCAGCGATGCCTGTGAGCTCGACGGGATCCGTGTCGGCCACAACCGCTCGACCATCTGGTCCGTGGGCACGACCGCCCCGCCGGCGAGCAGCAGCTGGACCAGAATCATCCGGGCGAGCCGCCCGCCCGGGTCGACCGCACGGCCGTCGACCTCGACCCGGAACGAGCCGAGCACCTTAAATGTGATCATGACGGGATCATCGTAGACGGCGCACCGCGATCCGATGACTCCGGGAAGGCGGAATCCGGGAGCACGACTTCAGCCGGCGGGAAGCGTCCAGCCGCGTGCACGCGCATGGGGTCTGTCGCGATCGGTGTGATCGGGCGGTTCCGCACGGTTTCCTGGACCTGGCCGACGATCATGAACCAGGTCCATCAGTCCCCGATGAACCACAAGTAGCTTCCCGGCGTCGTCGCACAGGACTTCAGCAGCACGGCCAGGTCGGTCACGGCAGTCGTCTGCGCCGCGTCGGCACACAGCTGCAGCAGATCGGTGATCTCACCGAGCGCGGCTCGTGCCTCCTGCTCGTTGAACTGGGTGTCGCCGTAGGGATCCACCCGCCAGAGCTTGCCCACCCCGTGGCCGGACCCGGCGCAGCAGCACGGCGGTGGGCCACGGCGGGCCGCTCGCCGCGGCCTTGTAGGCTCCCGGCATGGCACAATCCGGACAGCAGCACCCACTGGTGAGCGGGGATCACATACGCCAGGCCGTCGCCTGCTGCGTGGACGCCCTCGAAAGCGTTCCGGCGGCGCTGTGGCACGAACGGGCCGGCAGCCTGGAGTGGACGTGCTGGGAGACCGTCGAGCACATCGCGGACGATCTGCTCACCTACGCCCTGCGCTTCGGGCTCGCCCGACCCAGCGCCGTACCACGCGTCCCGCTGCGCGTCTCCGAAGACCGATCGGGTGGCCCGGCCAACGTGATCTTCGCTGACCAAGAGGCAGGCCCCCTGGGGCTGCTGACCGTCGTGCAGGCGTGCGGCGGGCTGCTCGCGGCCTCCGTGGACATCGCCGACGCGACCACTCTGGCCCCGCACGTATTCGGGGCCTCCGACTCCGAGGGCTTCGCCGCGATGGGTGTCGTGGAGGCCCTCGTCCACACCCACGACGTCGTCCAACGCGCGGACCGCGCCTGGGAGCCACCGGAGGACCTGTGCGAACGGGCCCTCGCACGACTGTTCCCCGACGTCCCCGTCATCGGCAGCGCCTGGTCAACACTTCTCTGGGCCACCGGGCGCATCGACACGCCCGATCGCCCACGCCGAAAGGAATGGCGCTGGCACGGGGCACCGCTTGCCGAGCGCCGACAGGCGCAGGGTCGGACGTAGACGGCGCGCCGAGGACCAGCGCCACCGGCTGCGGGCCTTCGCCGAACGCCCCCCACACCGGCGCCGAACGGACCACGGCGCAGCGGCCCGCACTCAGCGGTGGGAGCAGGCCGGGCCCGGACGGGTCGGGACGGGCATGCGAGCAGCGCCGGTGCTCCTTCCCCCCGGGCCGCTGGTGGTCCTGGTCGGCACGGTGGGCACCCGGGCGCGCTCGGCGGTGGCGGACCTGCAACCGGCCGCCGAGGAGACCCCAGCCGTCGCCGAGCTGCCGGCTGCCGTTCCGGCCCGGCCCGGTCTCCCCTGCGACCAGCACTTTGGCACCTGGGGGCCGTCTTCGAGCGCCCGGCAGGCGGGAGTTCGAAGACGGCCCCGGCCCCTGCGTCGGCTACCGCGGCTGGTCCGCCAGCGCCTCGGAAGGCGCTTCCCACTGGTGCGGAACCGGCGGGAGGGACGAGGGCGCGCCAGCCCCGTCCTGCTGGAGCGAGACCGTGCGCGTGGGCGCGGGGATCGAGATGCCCTCCGTCCGGTACCGCTGGTGCAGGCGCTTGATGAACTCGTGCTTGATCCGGTACTGGTCGCTGAACTCGCCGACACCCAGGATCACCGTGAAGTTGATCCTGGAGTCCGCGAAGGTGTGGAAGCGCACGACGGCCTCGTGGTCGGGCACGCCACCGCTGACCTCGGCCATCACGGTGTCGACGACGTCGAGGGTGACCTTCTCCACGTGCTCCAGGTCGCTGTCGTAGCCGACCCCGACCTGGACCAGGATCGACAGCTTCTGCTCGGGCTGGGAGTAGTTCGTCATGTTCGTCCGCGCCAGGCGGCCGTTGGGGATGATCACCAGGTTGTTCGACAGGTTGCGCACCACGCTGTTGCGCCAGTTGATGTCGACGACGTACCCCTCCTCCCCGCTGGTGAGCCGGATGTAGTCCCCCGGCTGGACCGTCTTCGAGGCGAGGATGTGCACACCCGCGAAGAGGTTGGCGAGGGTGTCCTGCAACGCCAGCGCGACCGCGAGACCGCCCACCCCGAGGGCGGTGACCAGCGGGGCGATGGACACCCCGAGGGTCTCCAGGGCCACGAGGACGCCCATCGACAGCACCACGACCCGGGTGATGTTGACGAAGATCGACGCGGACGCCGCGACGCCCGTCCGGGACGCGGCCACCGACTGCACCAGCCCGGCCACCACCCGGGCCGCGCTGAGCGTCGCGATGACGATGAGCACGGCCGTCAGCGACTGGTCGACCAGCCCCCCGGTCCGCGCGGTGAGCGGCAGGGCCGAAGCGGCCACCTCGGCCCCGGCGATCACGGCCGCCCAGGGGACGATGGTACGCAGCGCGTCGACGATGATGTCGTCCCCGCTCCACTTGGTCCTGCTCGCGTGCTTGCCCAGCCACTTCATCAGCGCCCGCAGCACCAGAGCGGCCACGCAGCCGCAGGCCAGGGCGATGCCGGCCACCACCCAGTCGTGCAGGACCAAGCCCCGGGTCACCGTCCCGCTCCCGCAGCGTGGAGGGCCAGGGAACGGGCCGCCGCCGGCCGCCGTACGTGCTGTGTCGTCACCTTGTCGCCTGTCAGATCGTATTGCTCGCAGCCGCACTGGAGCGCGGATGTTCGAATTCCGAATGGACTGCCAATCCTGCCCCATGGCCCGGCCACCGCCACAGCCGGACCCCGGCGAGCAGCCCGCCCGACCCCGACGGCCGGTGGGCTCCGACGGCCGGTGTGCCGGACCCGGTGACCCTTGCCGCCTGGACCGGCCCCCGCCCGGGGCGGCCGCGCTGTCGTCAGTGCGCGAACTTCGCGATGGCTGCCGGCGTGACAGGGGTGAAGAAGTTGACGAGGTTGCCGTCGGGGTCGCGAAGCAGGAGCGAGCGGTTGCCCCAGGGCATCGTGGTGGGCTCCGTCACGAAGTCGGCGACGACATCGGCGAGGTTGCGGTACACGCCGTCCACGTCGGCGACGAGGAACTCCATAATCACGGTGCGGTTGTCCGCCGGCCGGGCGGAGCCGGGTGCGAACAGGGCCACGGTACGGGTGCTGCCGATCGCGAGGGTCGCGCCGGCGGTCCGCAGTTCGGCGAAGTCCTCGGTGGACCAGTCCGCCCGCACGCCGGTGGCCCGCTCGTAGAAGCCGACGAGGCGCGCGACGTCGTCGGTGATGATCCGGGTCGAAACGAAGTCCATGGTGCTCTCCTCAGGTGGGCGGAAGACGTTGCACCCCGGACGCTAGAGCACATAGTGGACAGAATCGGTCCGGTATCAACGCTAGGCTCGTGGACATGGTTCGACCCACCGGCCGCGTGCTCACCCTCCTCGAACTCCTGCAGTCGGGCGGCATCAGAACGGTGGCCGAACTCGCCGACCGGCTCGGCGTCGACGGGCGCACCGTGCGGCGGTACGTGGACCACCTGGTCGACCTCGGCATCCCCGTCGAGGCGGTCCGTGGCCGCTACGGCGGGTACCGGCTCGCCCCCGGGTACCGACTGCCTCCGCTCATGCTCGACGAGGACGAGGCGCTCGCCGTGCTGCTCGGCCTCGTCGCCGGTCGCAGGACGGGGTTGCTGACGGCGACCGAGACCGCGGGCGAGACGGCGGCGGCCAAGATCCGCCGGGTGCTGCCCGAGCGTCTGGCCCGTCGGCTCGACGCCGTCCTGGAATCCCTCGCCTTCACGGCCGCGCCCGGCGAACTGGCCACCCCGGAGGCGGGGGTCCTGCTCGCCATCGCCGATGCGGTACGCCATCGCCGCCCGGTCTCGATCAGGTACACCACCCGGGACGGCCGACGCAGCGAACGCACGCTGCACCCGTACGGGATCGTCACCCATGCGGGCCGGTGGTACGTCACGGGCACCGATCCCGGGATCGGCCAGGACCGGACGTTCCGGCTCGACCGCATCGCGGACGCGAGGACGCTGCCGGGCTCGTTCGAGCCGCCCGCCGGACTCGATCCGGCGCAGCGCGTCCTGTCGGGGCTCGCCAAGGCCGCGTACCGGCACGAAGTGACCCTGCGGATCCACGGGACGGTCGAACAGATCCGTGCCCGGCTGCCCGCCAGCATCGCGAGCGTGGAGGAGCCCGCGCCCGCGGAAGGCGCGGATCCGCACGCCGAGCGTTGGCTCCACGTCGAACTGAGAGCAGAGCGGCTCGACTGGTTGCCTCCCGTCCTCGCCTCGCTCGACCGGCCGTTCGTCATCGAGCGACCGGCCGAACTCCGAGGCCTCGTCAGCGCGCTCGCCGACCGGCTCGCAGCCTCTGCCCGCCAAACCTGACGTCGCCCTCCACCGCGAGCATTCCCACTGCGGATTCCCGAGCCACTCGGCCACCCGACCGCACGCGTCGGCCGGCCGCCCGGGACATCAGGGACGGACCAGCAGCTGTCCTCGCACGCGCGGGAGGGGACGGTCCGCCATGGACCCCGCCGGCAGTCGGCGGACAGGTCCGCGACGGCCCGCTGCCGGTTGGTGAGGGCGGTGGGATCCCTTGCCTTGGTGACCATCAGGGCCACCGGCGGGGAATCCGGCGCGGCTGTGCCCCGGGACGGGCCCGGCGCCGCCAGGGCGCCGGGCGGTCGGCCGGCTCCTCGTCCGGGCGGGCCGGGCCGGTGTCGCGGACCTTGACGGAATGCGGCGTTGCGGCCGATGCCGGTGCCTGTGCCGATGCCGATGACGGTGACGATGCCGATGCCGATGCCGATGCCGATGACGGTGACGGTCACGGGGGACGCCGAAGGCTGAGTGGCCGTCGGTGTCCGAGCCACCGGACGCTCCGGTCCCCTTCGCCGGGTCGGTGTGTCCGAGCGGGCGGGCATACTGGCGCCGTGCCGATCGCCGAGGAACCCCATCAGCCCCCTTCCCGTGAGCCGGAGCCGATAGCGCCGGGCCGGGCAACACCCGACCCGTTCGAAGGACTCGTCCTGGACGAGCGGTTCGTCAAGGACGCCGCCGTCAAGGAGCCGACCGCCCGAACCCGGATGCTCGCCGCGCGGTGGCGTCAGGAGCCGCCGGTGGACCCGGGAGGCCGCCGCTGGGCACCCGGGGCGGCCCCCGGCGCGGCCCGCTCACGTCGGCCCCGGCCCGGACGCCGGCGCACCGTGCTGATCGCGGTCACCGCTTTCGCGGCGCTGCTGGCCGTCGCGGTCGCGGCGGACCCGGCCGGTCTGCTGAACAGGGACAGTCCGGCGGCGCGCAACCCGCGGGCCGTTCCCGCATCGCCCCGGCCGACCGTGGACGTCGCGCTGCCCGGCGGCGGGGTCTCCGACGCCACCAGGTGCGGCACCAAGGGCTTCCACCACTTCGAACCAGCGCCCGCGTCCTTCACCTTCGCCACCGGACCACAGCCGGACATCCCCCTGCCAGGACCGCAACTCGTGCTCGGCTCCTACGGGTTCTCACGGATCTCGGCGAAAGACCCCGGGCACTTCACCATCGGCCTGCACCTCGGTCCGGGCGCCGGCGACCGCACGCTGGACCTGTCCGCGCCACTCGGCCCGCAGGGCGTGGCGGTGGAGATCGAGGGCCCGGACGGCCTGGTCGGCGGGGCCCACGGTCTCCCGCTCACGCGCGACGACGACGCCCCGGCCGACGACACCCCGGCCGACGCGGGCGGCACCGTCCGTGTCGGACCCGAGAACGGCGCGTCCGTACAGGTGACCCTCCCCGTCGAGGCCCTGTGCCCGGGCTTCGACGGCTTCGCCGTCCAGCAACGCCTGACGGCGCCGACCGACTCGCACAACACCATCAGCGGCCAGCCGCCCTACCGGCTCACGGTCTCCATCTCCGATCCGGCGATCGGCGCTCTGCGGCGCCAGGTGGGCTCGACGGTGCCGGGCGACGTACTGGCAACTGACAACCGGGTGCCCTTCTGACCACGGCCACCCAGCCGGCCGGGCCGTCGACGGGGGCGAGACGGCCGTCGGCCTGGTCGACGCGTCCGGGGAGGGTGTGTGGGATGCCGCGTCGGCGCAGGTAGGCGCGGATCTTGCGGGAGCTGTAGCCCTTGTCGGCGATGAGGTGATCGGGCCGGGTGCGCGAGCGCCCCGGCCCGACCCGTGGGACCCGGATCGTCTCCAGGACGGCTTCGAGGCGGATGCAGTCGTTGGTGTCGCCGCCGGTCAGGAGGAAGCCGAGCGGGCGGCCTCGTCCGTCGCATTGCCGGGCGTGCCGGTACGGTCATCGGCTCTGTCCCGTCATCGGCTGGACGCACCCCTGGCCCTGCGCGAACTGCCCGACGGGCAGTAGGTTCTTCCTGTCCACGGGGGAGACCATGCCGTCCCGGGTTACCCGGGATTCGAGCGGCGGTCCACGGCCAGGGAGAACAGACAACCATGGCGGAATGGGTTCCCGACCGTGCGGCGCGTAGGCGCGGCGGCCCCCGGCGCGCGGGGAAGCGGCGGCAGCACGGCCGCGCCAGGGCGCGGCAGGCCGGGGCCGAGGACGGCGGGGTGGCCCCGCACCCGGGAACAGGGTGCGGGGCCACCGCGCGGGCGCCGGCTGTCAGCAGTGGGGAACGCCGGGCACGGCGTGGAACGTTGCGGCGCCGTCGACGAACGGCGCGAACGTCCAGGACGACCCGACCCCGGTGACCTGGCCGTACTGGTAGACGAAGGTCGTGTGGTACCAGACGTTGCCGGCGTCGCCGACGTAGTCGCCGGCCACCCAGCAGTCCGCCCAGACGTAGTCTCCGTTGGAGAGGAGCGTGTTGGTCGGGTGGTTCTGCGTGGCGTCGCCGAAGACACGCGCGTGGTAGCTGGTGTTCAGCTGGATCCACTGGGGGGCGGAGCCGTGGTTGTTCGGGTTGGGGTCGGCGGCCGCCTGCGACGTCATGCCGAGGGCGAGTGCCCCGGTCAGGGCGAGTACGGCGGCGGCCACCTTCGGCCTGATGCTGATCATCCTCACTGTCTCCTCCGTTTACCGTAGTTGACGATCCGTTGGACACCTACGGTGCCGGGTGGCGTGCCCGCCCCTCGAGTGATTCGATGAGGTTCGAACACCCATTGGCGCCGGCTGCTCGGCCGGCCGGCGGCTCGCCCCGGGGGGTGCCATGCTCAGCCTCGACATGGACCGCGCCGCGCTCGCGAACACCCGGTTCGCGATCTCGCCGCTCGCCACAACGGCCGGCGCGCTCTGGCTCCTGCGCGACAAGGTGCGTGTGGGCGGCGGCGGTTGGCGGTGGCGGGTGCAGGACGCGGTGCGGGAGCGGAAGCTGGTCCTGCTGGGCGCGCTGTTCAGCGGTGCGTGGGACTACGTGCCGGACTTCCTCACCCCGCAGCCGCCGGCCCCGGAGACCGCGGTGCAGGAGGAACTGCACGCCGTGGCCAGCACCGACTCCGCCCGCCTGTGCTGGGAGCTGCAGGTCATGGCTCAGGGCGTGGTCGAGGAGCGTCTGGTCGGCCGGGCGGTCCCGGTGGTCCTTCGCGAGGCCCTGGAGCGGGGCGAGCGGGACTTCGCCGAGCGGGTGGCGGCGGAGATGTACCGGCTGTGGGAGTCGGCCATAGCCCCGCAGTGGATGGCCCTGCGCACCCGCATGGAGGAGGACATCGCCCACCGGGCGCAGACCATCGCCTGGCACGGCCTGTCCGGGATGCTGGCCACCCTGCACCCCCGGGTGCTGTGGAGCGACGACCAACTGAGCCTGGTCAGCCGCTTCCGGGGCCGGGTCCCCGGCAGCACCGGTCTGGTCCTGACGCCCTCGGTGTTCGCCACCGACTTGCGCATGGTCATCGACTCGGTCCCGGCGGCACCCGCCGGGCGGGAGCCCATGTTCAGCTACCCCTCCCGGCCCGGGCCTGACACCGGCTCCGGGGCGACGGTCCACGCCCTGCTCGGGGTCACCCGGGCACGCCTGCTGTCGGACCTCCACACCGCCCGCACCACCACGGAGTTGGGCGAGCGGCACTTCCTGGCCTCCAGCACGGTCTCCTACCACCTCGGCATCCTGCACCGCACCGGGCTGATCACCCGTACCCGGACCGGGCCACACGTCCTGTACCAGCAGACCCCTCGCGCCGCGGACCTGCTGGGCGGCCCGAGCCCCCGCTGATGCCGTGGCCGACAGCGACAGGGCAGCGGCGATGGGGACCGCCCGGTCACGGCCCGGGCGGCGCAGGCGGTCTCCTCCACCGACCCACTCGACCACACCTGCGCGCGACCCCTCAGTCGGGACGGATCAGATACCCGGTCACCCGCCGGACCGGACGGCGGGCCGACCCTCGACGCCGCCCTTATTCTTCCCGCATGACGAGCCCCCAGCACGATCCCCAACGGGACGAGGCCATGGCCCGCAGCGCCATCGACGCATACCTCACCAACCGCACGCGGTACTGGGAGCGGGCCGCTCAACAGACGAAGGCGGCCGACGCCCAGGCCGCCCACCGCGCCGCGCGCAACCGGCTCACCCGCTGGAAGAACGACGGAGTCCTCGACGACTGGGTCGCGAGCGCCGTCGTCGAGGCCGCCGAACAGGACGCCGCCCGCATCGGCCGCGAGACCGCCGCCGCCAGGACCGGTCCAGCCCTGCACGCAACCGCCGTCCGCCACACGGAGGCAATCCGGCGCTGGCTCCGCGCCCAAGGCCACACGCTCACCGACAACACCCCAGGGACGACGTAGCCGCACACACCCGACGCCCCGGGGCTTCTCAACAATCCGCACACTCCAGCCCACCAGCAAGATCAACCAGCAATCCACCCCTCCGCCCGCCGCGACCGGCCTCGTGGCGCCCGCCCCGGAGTCCTGGGCCGTCCGGGTGGGCCTGCCGACCGTGCACGACCGCGTCGTGGTCGGCGCAGATGAGCGCGACACGTGTCCGGGACGGGCGGCGCGGGTCCCCCGTGTGGTGCCCGCACTCGGCCGCGCCGCCGTCCACACGCCTGCCCCGACCTGGCGCTCCGCTGCCTCCCGTGCGCACTCACCTACGGTCCGCCGCCCCCCCGGAAGCAGCACGAGCGGGCTCCACGCGTCAGCTGTCGAAGCGGTGGCGGGACTCCTCGATCTGACCGAGGTACCGGTGGGTCCAGTCACACAGTCCGTCGATCGTCACCCGCAGGGCCCGGCCCGGCTCGGTCAGGGTGTAGTCGACCCGTGGCGGGACGACAGGGTGCACCGTCCGCTCGACCAGGCCGTTGCGCTCCAGCATGCGCAGGTTCTGGGTGAGCATCTTGTGGCTGATGCCCTCGATCGCGTTCCGCAGCTCGCCGAAACGCCGGGTGTGCTCCCCCAGGGCCTCGATGATCAGGAGCGCCCACTTGTTGGCGATGTCGGAGAAGATCTCCCGCGCCAGAGAATCCGCGCGCCTCAGATCCGCTTCGTCGGGCGCGCCCCTGAACTGCTTGGTCACCACGAGGTTCCCCAGTCACTGAAAAGTGCGTTCTTCCACGTCAACGGCAACTCTCCTACGGTTCCTCAGTAACCACAAGAGAGCGAACACATCGGGGCTCGACGGAAGCGAGCTCACGGACGTTCCTAGCGATGGAGGCAAGCAGCATGGCCGTCACCCTCGTCAACCCCGGCGGACTGCCGGAAACCGCCGCCTACCGGCAGCTGTCGGTCGCGACCGGGTCGAAGCTGGTCTTCCTCGCAGGACAGGTCGCGTGGGATGCCGAAGGGGTCACGGTCGGCGAAGGTGACCTCGCCGCTCAGGTCGAGCAGTGCTACCTCAACATCGGCACCGCCCTGGCCGAGGTCGGTGCCTCCTTCGACGACGTGGCGAAACTGACCGTCTACGTCGTCGACTGGACCCCCGACAAGATGCCCCTGCTCATGGAGGGCCTCGGTCGGGCAGCCGCGAAGCTGGGGGTCACCCCGGTCCCGCCGGCCACGCTGCTGGGCGTCGCGGCACTGGACGTGCCCGAGCATCTCGTCGAGGTCGAAGCCACCGCCGTCCTCGCTTGAACGGACGCTGCGCCCCGAGGCCGCACGGGCCCGGCCGTCCAACGCGGCACCGGAGCCGGCACGACGGGCGGCGAGATACCCGCGGAGCCGGACCGGAAGCCCACGGAACCGGGCGACGGCGCCCGGGAGCAGGCCGACCGCGGGCAGGACCGGGCGAGCGAGGTCCGGGACGGCCCCGCGGGAGCGCCGGGGTCAGCTCTCCGGGGCGAGCCGGGTGTCGAGGCGAGCCGGGTCCAGTGGTGGCATGGCGAGCAGGGCTCTGGCGCGACGCTCCGGGAGGGTCAGGATGAACGTCCGGGCTGTGGCGTCGCGCAGTTCGTCGTAGGCGACCGGGACGAGGACGTCGACGGCCCGCACGGAAGGGGCCCGGTCGGCCGCCCAGTCACCGACCGGCACCGGCTCACACCCCTTCGCAGCCGCCCGCCTCGGGCCGAACACCGTTCGCCGTGTACGGTACGGCCGGCCGGTCGCACGGCCCCCGGGTGAAACCCCCGCGGGGCTGTGCAGCCGGTCCGTGCCGCGAGCTCGGTGGTCACCCGCCTCCGTCGGTCCGGTGCCGGGCCTCGATGGCCTTGCCGGTGTTGGCGAAGGCCTTCGAGAGATGGCGCTTGCCGACGGTGCCGACGACCGCGCCGAGCACGCGTCCCTTGAAGTTCTTGCCCTCGCGGACCACGACGGCGTCCACCTCTGTCGTCCCGTCGGCCTTCGGTGTGAACGTGTACGTGTGGCCCGATCTGCCGCCCCACACGTTGGAGTCGGTGGTCGTCATGACGACGCGGTGGGGATCGGACCAGTCGTAGTGCAGCCGTTCCCAGATTCCCGCCGAGCCCTCGGTGACATCGGCCTCGTGGGGCCCCCGGTCGTGCACCTTGAGGTACTTGTCGGCACTGTTGCCGAAGAGCTCCGAGCGCCCGGGCCCGAAGTCGGTGAGCCCGGCGACGAACTCCTCGGGCGTAGCGGCGATCGTCTGGTGCAGGTGAATCGTGGACATGAGCGCTCCTAGCCGTGAGCAGGGCCGCTCCGAGCGTCTCTCCGCGCCGTGCCGCCTGCAACCGTTCGACACACGCCGGACGTCGGACGCCGCAGACACCACCGGCCCCCGCGCAGGCCGGCAGCCGGCGTTCGACGTGGGCGGGCGCTCGGTCGGCGTCGTCGTCGGGCAGGGGTCAGTCGCGTATCGCGGTGATCCGGCCGGTGAGGACGCGGCGGGTGGAGCGGATGGGGTAGCCGGTGTCGGTCACCACGCCGAAGTCCGCCCCTTCCTCGCCGACGACCGTCCGGCTCGGGGAGACGTCGACGTCGACGCCGGGTGTGATCGGGTCGGCGCCCCACGGCAGGTCCACGGTCGCATCCACCGCCGGCGAGTGCGGGGAGAAATGCAACTGGAGGGTTGCTCCGAGTACCGTTTCGGCGTGCAGCGTGACCCGCAGCCGGGTGTGCGGCCGGATCGTGCCCGGGGTGCGGAGGACTTGGCCGGCCGAGACCCACACGCGGGTGACGCCGGGGACCGGTACGGCGATGGTCGCGCCGGCCCGGGCCTCGGTCCGCGGCTTGTGGAACGCGAGCGCCCTGACCGTGAGGCGACGTGTGGGCAGCAGGCCGACGACCTCCAGCTCGTCCCGATGTTCGCCGGAGTCCTCCCCGCCGCCCGGCTGCGCACCCGGCGACGGACCTCGCCGAGCAGGCCGGCCTCCCGGCCGTCGAGCTCGTCGCCGTCGGGATCAGGCCCGCTCGTAGTGCGCGAGGTACCCCGCGAGTTCGTCGTCCATGCTCTCCCCGCCGTAGCCGTTCAGCGCGCACCACAGGCGGTTCTCCACCCAGAAGCGGTACGCGAACTCCTCGAACGAGGAAGCGCATTGGGCGATGGCCCCGAACCAGTCCACCGGCACACCCGGTTCGTCCCACGCGGGCGCATCCGCGAGGTCCAGCGGGGAGGCCACCACGAAGGCCTCACCGGTGGGGCGCAGATAGAGGTACCAGTGCACGCAGTCCTGCTGGTCGCGCAGGAAGCGGACCAGGAAGGCACCGGGCTCCACCGGGCTCGGCATCGGCGAGGAGACGTCCGTCCAGCAGGCCGTGGCCGACACCGCGTCCAGGGCCCGGTGGCTGTCGGCGCCGGTCTGGAAAGCGACGAAGTCGGCGGGCAGCACGATCCCGGCGCCCGCCAGCTCGGCGGCAACGGCGTCGAGGTGCCCGGCGAGCTCCGGCACCACCGGGCCCGTACCGCCGAGCCACCCGAACCCGCCGTCGAAACGGGCCGGGTCCAGCGGCGGCAGCGCCTCGGGGTCGTACCACTCGTACGTGCCACGACACGGGCGGTGCGGACCGAGGTCGGTGGCGCACCAGAGGGACTGGAAAACGGGGTGGTAGGTCGGCTCGGCGGCGGCGGTCACGGTACTCCTCGGTGCGGGCTGCTGTGGCACCCCCATCCTGCCGACCGGGACTGACAATCCGCCGCGCCCACCGCCACCACTCGATGTGGGCAGGAGCCCTCGGACGTGTCGGCAGGTCAGGGGCTCAGGGGGCGGGGTAGGTGACCCTGCAGTAACGCCCGAGCAGGCTCCGGAAGTCGTAGGTGAGCGGCACGGTGGTGGTCGCGCCGATGGTGAGCGGGGCGTCCTCCCGGCGCGCGGAGACATCAGGATCGCCGTCGGCCAGGGCAGATGCTCTCCCCAGGCGCGAAGCTGGCTGGACCACCGGGCGTTCGTCGCCCAGGACGGCGCCACCGTGGCGGAGGTAGAGGGTGGGCCTGCGGGTCACGGGTAGGGGGTCCTCTGTGGACTTGGGGGCTGTCCGGCGGATCGTCACCGGCCACACCGCACGGGCCCGTGCCTCGCCGGGTGGTCGTCGCTTCCGTGCTCCGCGTGGCTCCCTTCTCCACCGGGCGACAGACGCACGCAGCGGAGACAGCAGCCAGGCGGGTCTCACAAGGTCCCCGGGAACGGGGCCCGTTACCCTGGGGCGATGCTGCTTCCCGGTGTTCCGCGCATCCGCCGGCGGGTCGGCGTTCGGCCGGCGATCGACACGCCGTTCGGCCCGCTGACCTTCACGACGACCCTTGGGTACACGGGCCTTCCGCTGCTGCCCGACGAGCTGTTCGAGCTGCCGGGCGGCCGCACGGTCGCCCGCTGGGTCCATCCCGCGGCCCGCGTCGAGTTGCTCCTGACCCCGCACGATCCCGAGCTCGACCCCGAGGAATGGGGGCCGCTGACCGGCTGCCAGGCGGCGGTCTGGCGAATAGACGCTCTTGCGCCGCTCGGCCGGGTGCAGTTCTCGGCGGGGCTGCCGTTGCCGCTCCCGGAGGACGCCGATGCGGGGTGGGACGGGGGGCAGGGACTGTGCGCGATCACGGTGGACGACGAGAGGACCCGGCTCACCGTCGGCGGCCACGACGAGGAGGCGATCTGCTGGGCGGCCGACAAGGGCGAGGCACCCCGGCGGTGGGCGGCACTGATCGACGAGGTGCACGACCATTCGTTCAGCAGCTGGGGCGTTGACTGCGTGGGTTCCCACGCCATCTCCTGGACGCTGCCCTCGTTGGAGGCCGGCGACCACTGCGAGCTCCCGGTGATGGCGGCCTGGGCCCCGGTCACGGACGAGAGCGCCAACACTTGGTACGCCGTCACGGCATCTCCCACGGTGCTGCTGGGCCAGGTCGCTGCCGAGCCGGCAAAGCGGTCCGACGCTCCGGAAGCGGGCTGATCACGGTTCGAGCCGGAGCGCCTTGGCGCCGCCCCGCGGGTTGGCCCGGCGGCGCGGAGACTGCCGTGCCCCCGGTCCGGAGTGCGGACCGGGGGCGGGAGGAGGTGAACCGCTTCACCGGGCAGTCGGTGGACGCGGTCCTCCCGAGCGGGAGGACCGCAGCCGCGGCAGTTGACCTGCGCGGCTCGAATGCCGTCCAAGCCGACCGGTTCCGGGGCGGAGCCGTCGCCTCAGACGGCGCTCCCGGTCATCCGAACTGGCCGGGCTGGTAGTCGCCCGCGGGCATCTGGAGCATGACGTTCCCGCGGTTGAAGGCGTTGATGACGGTGATGACCCCCACCAGGGCGGCGAGCTGGTCCTCGTCGTAGTGCTTGGCGGCGTTCGCCCAGACCGCGTCCGGGACGCCGCCGGCCGCATCGGCGATGCGCGTGGCCTCCTCCGCCAGCTCCAGCGCCGCGCGCTCGGCCTCGGTGAACACCGTGGCCTCCCGCCAAGCCGCGACCAGGTTGAGGCGTTCCGCGGACTCCCCGGCGTGCACGGCGTCCTTGAAGTGCATGTCGGTGCAGAAGCCGCAGCCGTTGATCTGGCTGGCGCGGAGCTTCACCAGCTCCTGCGTGGAGGCCGGCAAGGTCGAGCCCTCAAGTACCTTGCCCGCGGCGATGATGTGCTTGAAGACCTTGCCCAGGACCGGGTTGGTGAAGGGGTTCAGGCGTGCTTCCACGATGCTCTCCAATGCCGTTGTCCGACGGTTGCACATCTATGACACGGCAGCTCACCGGGTTGTGACACGGACGGCCCGTGACGTGCGTCACCCCGGTGTGCTTTCGAACCTGTGCCGGTCCTGCCGTGATGCCCTCCGCTCCGAGCGGCGCCCCCGACCTGCGCGTTCTCGCGCCTGTCCGTCGGACGTGCCCGGTGGACCTCCCCGGCCGCGCCCGGGCCAAGGCGGAAGTCGGTGCTTCCGGCATCACGGCTAGGCTGACGGTGATCAAGACTGGGCAGGGGGAGGGGCACGGATGGATCTCGCCGGGAGGACCGTGGTGGTCACCGGGGCCGGGCGCGGGTTCGGAAGGGCGGTTGCCTTGCAGGCGGGCCGCTTGGGTGCGCGCGTGTTCGTGTCTGCCCGCACCGTGGCTGGTGCTCGGAGGGTGGCCGACGAAGCGGCGGCCGACAGCGGTGCGGAAGTTGACGCGTTCGCCTGTGACCTGGCTGATCCGGCCACCGTGCGGGCCTTCGCGGAAGGGGTTGCCGCCCACACCGACCGGGTGGACGTCCTGATCAACAATGGTGCCCGTTACTTGCAGGGCCCGGACCTGTGGGACGCGGAGGACGACGCGATCACCGACACCATCGCCTCCGGAGCCACCGGCACCCTGCTGGCGGTCAAGCACTTCCTGCCCCTGTTGCGGGCTTCCGCGGGAGCGGATGTGGTCAACCTGGTCTCCTCGGCCGCAGAGGCCCAGAACCACCGCTCCCTGGCGCATCCCGCGTTCTACGCGGCGAAGGCCGCCCAGGCCGGCTTCGCGGACGTCCTCTCTCATCGGCTCCGCCCCGAAGGCATCCGGGTCATCTCGCTCTACCCGCCGGATTTCACGGACGGCGATCCGCTCCACCCCACCTGGGAGCACGCCCCCCGAACCGCGAACGACGCGCTGACCGCCCGATCCGTGCTCGACTGCGTCCTCTTCGCGATCGGCCAACCGCGCGACTGCTTCATCCGCTCCTTCCACTTCGAGCAGGTGTAGGCACCGGAGAGGGACGGCGGTGGCCTGACGGCCCCCCGGGGCGGGGCCGCAGCGGACGCGGGCGGACGCCGGCGGGCCGGCGCGCCCGCCGCCGGGGGTACTCGCGGCCGGGGGTACTCGCGGCCGGGTGCCCTCCCCGGGTCGGCAGCGGCTCCTGACGGCCCGACGCACCCGCAGCGGCCTCGCGCAACGGGCCGGTCAGCCGTAGAGGGTGTACATGCTCCCGTCCTCGACGGCCTGGAACCACCACCAGTCCCGCCCCTGCCGCGCCGCCGTCCCCGGGTCGATCCGGGTCAGCGCCGTACGGACGAAGGCCTCGAACGCGGCCCGCTGCTCGAACTGCCGGGTCGCCGAGACGGCCAACGCCCAGCGGGTCAGCGCCTGGCAGGCCGCGAAGGCCGCCACCGAGCGGTTGACCGGCTCCGGCTCGCCCTCCCACTGCACCACCGCGCCGGTGGCGTGCTCCACGCACAGCGGGGTGCTCTCGTCCGCCGAGACCGCGATCACGGTGTACCCGTCGCCCCCGCCCTCCTCCTCGGCGAACTCCCCGTCCTCGTACTCCTCCAGGGTCACCGGGGACTCCAGGCACCCGGCCGTCGCCTGCCAGAACACCGGGAACCCGGGCAGACCGGTCCCGCACAGCGCCCGCAGCACCCGCGGGCGCTCGCCGGCCGCGCCGAGCCGCTCCCGGTCGGCCCGCACCACCCCGCCCGCGAAGTACGGGTGGAGCTGCTCGGCCGTCAGTTCCTCGGCGTCCGCCCACCAGCCCGGCTCCGGCAGCAGCGCCGGGTCGGTCCGCCACCCGGCCCGGTCCCGCTCCGCAACGGGCCACGAAAGAGGCCCCTCGACAGGCCACGCAAGAGGCCCCGCGACAGGCCCCGCCGCCGTGGGACCGAGGTGGACCAGGGCGGCGCCGCTGTGCCCCGCGAGCAGCACCCGGCCGCCCGGGAGCGGGTGCGCCCACGCACCCGGGCCCCTGCCGCAGAGCGGGTACCCGCGCGTGTCCTCCCCGGCGGCCCGGGCCACGATCAGCCCGTTCTCGACGTCCACCTCCGGGGTGTCCGCGCCGACCGGACGCACATCCGCCGACGGCGGCGCGCTCCGTGGCCCGCCGACCTGCTCGCCGTCGTCCACGGCGTACCAGCGGTACCGCCCGTCGTACTCCGAGCGCAGGCAGACCTCGCCGCCGGACGCCGCCCCCGTCACACCGGGACGCCAGCCCGCCACGTCCACCGGCCCCGTCCAGCCGGGGCCGAACTCTCGCGGGTCGTAGACCCCGACCGGCCGCCAGCGCGCCCACGCGGCCCGCCACGGAAGCGGCAGGCCGAGCCCGTCCACCGCCGCGACCAGGTCGTGGTCGCCCCAGGCCTGGGCCGCGAACCGCAGCCGGGCGACCCGCTCGGCAATCCCCCGCCCCGGCTCCGCACCGAACCCCCGCACCGCCTCGACCACCGCGCCGCGGCGCCGGCGCGCGGGCGGGTCCGAGGTCTCCCCGGCCGCCGCCGCGGCCTCGGCCAGCGCCTGAGGATCCCCCAGCACGACGGCGGCCGCGTCGGCCAGCCACGTGTCCAGCACTCCGCCGGCCAGGGCGTGCCCGGCGCCGTACCGCAGGGCGTACGCCTGCGCCGCGCGGAGCGTCCGACCGGCCGCCACCGCCGCCACGTCCACGTCCCTGTCCACGTCCACGCCCGCGTCCACGTCCGCCGGCACGCACGCCAGGAGCACTTCGGTGATGCTCCGCTGCACCCCGGCCAGGTCCGCGCCCAGGGCCCGCCCGGCCACCTGCGCCAGCGCGGCGTCCGCCAGCCGGGCACCGCCCGCCTCCCGGGCCACCAGCGGTGCGATCGCGTCCTCGGCCGCGGCGAACTCCTGCGCACCGGCCATTCCGCCGCACACCACGGCGGCGGCCCGCAACCTCAGCTCGTCGGGCATGCCCGCGGGGCCCTCGGCCAGCACCAGCGGTGCCAGCAGCCGACGGACCCGATCCCCGTCCGGCCCGAACGACGCCAGCACCCGCTCCCACGCCCCGGCCAAGCTCCCCGACGGGTCCGCCGTAGCCCCTGGGCGGCGCCGCTCCAGCAATGCGGCCAGTTCCCCGGCCGCCACCCGCGCCGACATCCACTTCCCCGCCAACTCCACTCCCCCGTCTCCACCACGCGACCGACTCGCCCGCTCGACCCTTCGACCGGCCGACCCCCGAATTCTGCACATCACCACAGGTGCGAGGCACCACACGGCGCAGCACCAAGCCGCACGCGGCACGGGCCGCCGGACGGCAGCGCGGACAGCGGGCTCTGCCTCGAAGCCGGCCACAGGGTGGGGTGCGGTGGGCTGGTTCTGCGCTGGTTCTGCGCTGCGGCGATGAGGAGCACGGGACCACCCCCAGGTCGGGCCGTCAGTCCCCGGCCCACAGGTGCAGGATGGTCGCCCACTCGTCGGAGACCAGCAGGAGTTGCCGCGTCCACAAGGCGCCCAGGCCCTCGAAGATCACGGCGACCTCGGCGGCGGTCCGGACCGGGCCGAGGTGCGACTCGATCAGGTCGGCGATGCCGTCCGCGAGTTCGCCGGCCCGCCTGATCCGCTCGGGCGTGCGGTCGATGGTCCGGTACCAGGGCATCAGCCCGCCCCCGGTGGCGTCCCGGCGCAGCACCTCCCGCCAGCTTCGGGCCGGCTCCACCACGGAGAGGACCGAGAGGAAGCGGTCCTTCCGGCATCCCGCGTCGAGCACCGCCTGGGCGAGCTTCGCGAGGTCGTCCCGCCCGGATGCCGCCACCCCGACCACCGGATACAGGTCCACGACCACCCCGTGGTTGAGGTCGTCGAGCAGGTCTCCGAGCGGCTCGGCCGCGGCCTCGACCGCCGCAGGAGCATCCAACGGGTTCAGCACCGGCCAGGCCCTTTCTCTCACAGCCGCCGAGCAGTCGGACCTCGCTGGCACGATCTCTGCCGTCGGCGGCTTCTCTGCCCATTCCAGCGCATCAGATGATCGCGCGAGGCCCGGCACCCTGGTGAACGGGCCGTGGCCGACCGGGTCGACGAAACTCGCGAGGGTCAGCGCCCGTTGTGCACCGGAGCGAGGACCGGAGGTCACCGGTCGTCCTGCCCCCTGGTGCCCGTGTCGCCCGGTCGGCAGGGCACGTCACGCCCCCGGCTGGACCGTCCGGCCCGGTACGAGGGCGGCGTAGTCACCAGGTCCGCCGCGTCCGGCAGGTCCGCCGGGGCCGTCTGCCTCGTCGAGCAGGAGCGCGGCGACCGCCCGCGGGGCCTCGCGCATCGCGTTGTGGGCGGTCGGCAGGTCGTGGACGGTCCATCCCGGGTCGGCCAGCAGCCGGGTGCGCTGGCCGGCGAACGGCGTGCGGTCCTCCCATCCCGCGCAGTAGACGAACTCGCGGCGGGGGACGTCGGCGTGAGCACCCGTGAGGTGGACGGCCTGCAGGAGGGCGGCGAGCGGATGGGGGCGGCGGCGCGGGTCGCCGTCCGGCCGCCACGGGGGCTGGACGGCGTAGCCGGTGGTGGCGGCGCCGGCGACGAACGACTGCCGGTAGCCCTCGTTCATGATCGACCAGCACGACTCGCCGTCGCGCGGCACGCAGGCGTCCAGGTACACCAGGCGGCGGACCCGGCCGCCGGCGCGGTCTGCGGCGGCGGTGATCACCATGCCGCCGTAGCTGTGGCCGACCAGCGTCACGTCGTCGAGCCGGGCGCGCTCCAGCAGGCGCAGCACGTCGTCGGCGTGGGTGTCGAGGTTGGCGGAGGCGATCGTGGCGGGGTCGTCGTGGGGGCGCAGACCGGTCAGGGTCAGGGGGTGGACGGTGTGGCCGGCCCGTTCCAGCAGCGGGACCACCGCCTCGAACGCCCAGGAGCCGTGCCAACCACCGGGTACGAGAACGAACGTCGCCATGGGACTTCCCCCTTTTTCGTCGGCCGTGGCACCGGGAGCCACCGCTCATGACGGAAAGTCTCATCGGCCCGCGTGATGGCGTGCTACCGATAGGATGCCAACCGATGCCCGTTCGCCGCCAAGCCCGCCCGGACGCCGCCGCCACGTCGCTGACGTGGCCCTCCGGCGGGCGTCACCTGTGGCCCTCGGGCGGCAGCAGCGAGACCCGGGCGCACGCGCGCGGGCACCTGGTCTACGCGGCCAAGGGTGTTTTGGTGCTGCACACCGAGAGCGGGACGTCGATCGTCCCGGCCAACCGGGTCGCCTGGACGCCCGCCGGGTTCCCGCACCGCCACCGCGCCCACGGGGACACGGACATGCGGATCGTGTTCCTGCCGCCGTCCCTGGCCCGGCTGGTGCCGGAGCGTCCGGCGGTGTTCTGCGTCTCCGGCCTGGCGCGGGAGGTCCTGCTCGCCCTGACCGGCCCACGCGGCGACGGCTCGGGCAGCGCGGGCGACGGGGGCGACGGGGCCGGGGCGGTGCCCGGTTACGGCCGCGCCGCGCGTGAACGCCTGCTGCGGGTCCTGGTCGAGGAGCTGCGTGAGGCCGACGAGCGGCCGTTGCACCTGCCGCACCCGCGCGACGACCGGCTGCGGGCGATCGAGCGGATCTTGTCCCGGACTCCCGCCGACTCCACCACGCTGGCCGGGCTCGGCCGGCAGGTCGGGGCCAGTGCCCGCACCCTGAGCCGGCTGTTGCGCGACGAACTCGGCATGACGTTCTACGAGTGGCGCACGCAGTTGCGGGTGCACCACGCGCTCGTGCTCCTGGCCGAGGGCCACGACACCACGCACACCGCCCACGCCTGCGGCTGGGCCAACCCCAGCGGCTTCATCGCGGCCTTCACCGACCTCGTCGGCACGACCCCGGGCCGGTACCGGACCGGCGCGTAACGCGGGCACGGCTCCTTGACGACTCCGGGAGCCCGTCAGGCGCGGCGTGGTCGGCCCTGTCGACGGCCGACCGGTCCGCGTCGGGGTGGCTTCTCCACCACGCGGTCCGTCATCGCGCCGAGCGTGCGGGCGAGGTTCTCGTCCGGTACGGCGGGAGTTCGGTCAGTAACGTGTTGACAGGGGCGGGCGGCCAGCAGTCATGATCGTTCTCATGCATCCCGAGATTTCCTTCGTCGAGAAGCCGACGCTCACCGGCGAGCGCGTGGTTCTGCGTCCGGTCCGCACGGCCGACGCGCTCGCCGCGTCGGCGGCCGATCCGGAAGCGGATCGGCTGACCGGCACCCATGGCACGTTCAGCCTCGAAACGCTGGAACGCTGGTACGGCTCCCGTGCCGAGCACCCCGACCGGCTGGACCTGGCCGTGGTGGAGCGAACCGCCGGCGTGTGCGTCGGCGAGGTCGTCCTGTCGGGCCTCGACGTCCACAACCGCTCCTGCTCGTTCCGCATCAGCCTGTTCGAGCGCCGTTTCTTCGGCCAGGGGTTGGGCACCGAGGCGAGCCGGCTGATCCTCGGCCACGCCTTCGACACCGTCGGCCTGCACCGGATCGAGTTGGAGGTCTTCGCCTTCAACCCCCGGGCCCGCCACGTCTACGAGAAGATCGGATTCGTCCACGAGGGGACCCGACGCGACGCGCTGTGCTGGAACGGCGAATGGATCGACGGGCACACGATGGCCATCCTCGCCGAGGAATGGGGCGCGCATCGCGGCCACCCGCACCCGGCGCGGTGACTCCCGGTATACGAAGACGAGCTGCGCCCGTTGAGGAAGACGGTCCGTTCGAGCTGACTCCGGTAGCGCCTCGGTCGAAGTCCCGTCCGGCGGCGGTGGACCAGCGGTTTCGGACGTTCGACCCGCCCCGGGCGGCCCTGTCCGGGCCAGGGACTCGGATGCTGACGATCAGCCAGAAAGCCCAGGTGATCGTATGGTTTGATGGCCGCTGCCGGTCTTCGAGGCGAAGAGCGAAACGGAGGCACCGCGATGGACGTGGACCTATGGAAGCGACGAGGACGCGATCTCGCGTTGGCAGGGACGGTCGCCGGGCTCGCCCTGGGGATGGGCGCGTGCAGCTCCGGCGACGGCGGGCTGCCGTTCCGGGCCGCGGTGGTGCTGTCACAGCCGGACCAGGTGGTGGACGCGCTGCCGAGCCCGTCCTCGCTCCCCCCGGGGTGGCGCCAAGCCCCCGGTGCGAAGCCGCCGAAGGTCATCGAACATGCCGATGTTTCCAGAGACTGCCAGAAGAAGCTGTCCATCGGCTGTTCCGGCATCCAGCTGGGCGGCACCGCCCGGTACGAGCTGGCATCGAACACCGACAACGACATCAGGTTCACCCTGCTGACCTTCGACACCGCTGAGCACGCGGGCCCCGCCTTCGAGGCAGTGGTGACATCGATGGAGAAGGACGACGCCAAGGCGCGCCGGATCAGCCTGAAGGTGGCCGCCGAGCAGTCGCAGGGCTTCGAGAGGCCCGCCGACTCGAGTGACTCGGCAGGTGGGGCCCTCGCCTCGGCCATGGTGCTGCGGGTCGGTGCCGTGGTGGCCCTGATCGAGCTCGACGAGGACGAGCGCGACCACAAGACGCTGCAGCAGTTCACCGCACTCCAGGCCGAACGGATCAAGAAGGTCCAGCAAGGGATGAACCCGGACGCCTGACCCCGGCGGGCCGAGACGGCCGGCGGGACCGCGGGCCGCGGCGTGAGCGGCGCGAGGGGTCCCCGCGGAACCTGCCCTGGGAACCACCCTTCCCCAGGATGCGACGCTCTGCGGCGAGCCCGCGCCAGGTCGGCGCTCCCTCGTCCTCGCCGTGCGGTCCAGGTCAGAAGCCGAGGTACCGCTCGAGCGGTACGGGGTTCGTCGACCGGTCGGCGACCGGCCGCGGCCGGACGGGAACGGCGGCACGCCGCGGAACGCGGGCTACTCAGCCGCTGGTTGAGTACCTGCGCCCATGTGGCGCACGCCCGCCGTTCCCTAGCGTGACCTGCATGAACACGGACCAGACCCCCACCACCGCGCCGGACGGGCCACGCTCGCGAGGGTTCAACTGCTGTGCGATCGCGGCGATCGTCCTCCTCGTCCTGTTCGGCCTGGGAGGCATGGCGCTGACCGAGTTCGAGAAGGGCATCGACGGGTACGGGCAGTTGGAGGGCGGTCTCGCCGGAAGCGTCGCCGAGCCGCTCGGCGCCGGGACGACGGCGCGGTACGAGGACGGACTGAAGATCACCGTCAGCCGGCCGAAGCAGGAGCCCGACGGCTCCTACGGCTTCACGGTCACCTATGACAACGGCACCGACGAGGAGGTCCGCCCGGGCGGGGCGGGGCCGGGCAGCAGCGTCGGCACGACCGGCTCCGCCCCGCTCGTCGTCCGCGCGGGCAAGTCCCTCGACGACCACACCACCGTCCCGGCCCTGACCTGGCTGAACCCGGACGCCTGCGCAGCCGCTCTCGCGCCGCCGCTCGGGAAGGGCCGCAAGCTCAGCGTGCCCGTGCGGGTCAGGCCCGGCACGACGGGGAGCCCGATCACCGTGCAGGTCGCCCCGAAGTCCGCCGGCTTCCGCGAGACCGCGTACTGGCAGTTCGACCTGGGCTGACCGACCGCCGCGTCCCGGCCGGTCCGGGGCCGACCCGGAAGCGCCCCGGCCTAACGGAGCGGGATGTCCACCCCGCGTTCGTCCGCGGGCCGGGGGCCGAGGATGCGGCGCTCGGCCTCGGTGATGGCGACGTCGTTGATGCTCGCCTCGCGGCGCCGCATGAGGCCGTGCCCGTCGAACTCCCACAGCTCGTTGCCGTAGCTGCGCCACCACTGGCCGTCCGCGTCGTGCCACTCGTACTGGAAGCGGACGGCGATCCGGTTCCCGTCGAAGCTCCAGAGGCTCTTGCGCAGCGCGTAGTCCTGTTCGCGCTCCCACTTGCGGGTCAGGAACGCGACGATCTCCTCGCGGCCGCTGACGAACGCGTCCCGGTTCCGCCACTGCGAGTCCGGCGTGTAGGCGAGGGCGACCCGCTGGGGATCGCGGGTGTTCCAGGCGTCCTCGGCGGCCTGCACCTTCTGCAGGGCGGTCTCGTGCGTGAAGGGGGGATAGGGCGGACGGGCTTCGGTCATGACGGCCTCCTCATGTTGAGAACGTACGTTCTCCATCGCTGGCGCCTACGATAGGAAACGACCGTTCTCAACGTCAAGGAGTCCCGCATGCCGGCCCCGATCACCGAGGAGCAGACCCGCCTGGACCGCGAGGCACTGCTCGACGCCGCGGAGCGGCTCTACTACGAGAAGGGCATCCAGGCGGTCGGCATGGACGAGGTCCGCACCGCCTCCGGCCTGCCACTGAAGCGCATCTACCGGCTCTACGCCGCGAAGGAGGACCTCGTCGTGGCCGTGCTCAGGCGCCGCGACGAGCGGTGGCGCGGACAGTTGGCCGCCCACGTCGAGCAGGTCGGCGATCCGCGTGAGCGGGTGCTCGCGGTCTTCGACTGGCTCGCCGGGTGGTTCGCGGAGCCCGGCTTCCGCGGCTGCGCCTGGATCAACGCGTTCGGCGAACTCGCCCCGACCTCCGAGGCCGTGCTGGCCGAAGTCCGGTCGCACAAGCAGGCGTTCCACGACCAGATCGCGCTCTGGGTCCACGCCACCGGACTGCCAGTGGTCGAACCGGTCCACCTGCTCGCCGAGGGGGCCATCGTGACGGCCGCCATCACCGGCGACCCGGCCCCGGCGGCCCACGCGCGCGCGGCCACCGCGACCCTCCTCACGGCCACCCCCTGACCCCGGGCCGCCCTCGGCGGCGCCCGAAGTGGCCTGGCGAGCCGGGCCCACCCGCACCT